>CAIUQV010000177.1 GCA_903901375.1 uncultured Ignavibacteriota bacterium | reverse complement strand
ACTGTTATCAGTAATAATGAATTGTATGCACCGTTCCCGATTGTGCCTCCGTTTAACATGCCTACACCAAACGGATTTCCGCAAAAAGGAATTTCAAGAAATATAACACTTACTTCAACTCAATTCTCTGAAAACTATGGCGGTCAGTCCAGCTTCATTTATGGACAGGAATACCAGTTCGCAGTAGTTGCTTATGCAGTCAGTTATTCAGACAGTATTCGCAGAGGATTTAAAGTAATAAGAAATTCAGTCGGTACACAGATTATTAAAGTAAGACCGACTGCACCTCCTGCAGGTACAGTATTTACATTTAAAAATGGAGATACTTTAAATACAAACCTTAAGGATCTTGGTGTAACACCGATTATAAAGAATTCTAACCTTTTACAGGATGCTACATATAGAATTCAGTTTAGTTCGGATACAACATACAACATTCTTAGGAAATTACTTATTCCTGGAGCATTGAAATTTGATACCCTTAGATCTAACTTAAAAGTAACAGGTTTCAAATCAACTTCAGATGAAGCTTCAAGAACTATTGACGGTATTTTATTAAATACACAGAAAATAAGATATTCGGGTAGTGCACCTAACTTTGTTGGAAATGTCGGTATTCTTAAAGATCCTTCATCTTCATTAAAGCCGGACAGTATCCAGAATAGAGTAAAAGGCTGGGCTTGGTCTAATCCTGGTAATCCTTTCCTAACAGGTAGTAAGTTCCAGAGGGATGCATCAAGATTCTGGCAATCAAGATCTCAGTCAATATCTTATCCAATGGCTGGTACATTTACTAACTTAAAATCAGCTTTAAACCCTGAACAGTTAAGAAATGTTACTATTCAATGGACTGCACCTGGACAAGGTCAGTATGCATACTGGTATCAGGATACTTCTCTTGCATCAGATAATTATTATATTTATAAGGGAATGCAGCCTGTACCGTTCAAGGTTTTTGTTGATACCGTAATTGTTGAAGACCCGACTATTCCATCGTTCAGAGTAGAAAGACGTCAGGTAAACTGCGGATTCGTTGAATCTGCTGACGTAAATCCGTTCACAAATGGATGGAATCCTTCTACAGATACTTTAGGTGGTAAGTTGTTACTTTATACTTTTGGTACAAGTTATGATACATCATTAACAACACCTTACAAGAATAGAAACTTATTCTTACAACAGTCTCAATTTGATATAATGTTTGTCTGGTCTCCTCAACTCGTCAGTACTGGCGGAAAAGGAAATCCTGGTGAGGAATTCTATATGTATCCATATACAGTAACCAGAAAGTTCTACAATGGTACTGCACCATTATACTATGAATTCACGACTAAGAAACCTGCGTTTGGTGATATGACTTCGGCTAAGGGTGAGATGGACAAGATTAAAGCTGTTCCAAATCCATATTATGGATTCTCAACTCTTGACAGGAGTAGTTCCGATAAATTTGTGACGTTTACACATTTACCATTAAATTGTGCTATCAAGATTTACACCCTCAACGGTGATTTGATTAAAACAATTAATAAAACAGGAACTGGTGATCCTACATTCAATTCAACTATTGAGTGGAATCTCCAGAATGAAGACAGAGTTCCTGTTGCATCAGGTATTTACGTAGCACTAATCGATGCTCCGAATATTGGAACAAAAGTATTAAAGATTGCTATATTTACGTCACAAGAAAGAATTAATTTCTAAATTAAAATTGAAATCCAAATGAAAATGGGTTTAATTAAAAATTTAAGGAGATTTTCAAAATGAAATTGAGTCAAACTAAAATAATACTAATCTTATTGGTAGTTATGTTTGCAGCAAGCATTTCTTATGCAGGTCCCAGAAAAAAATATGGAACTTCTGCTGCTCCTGAACTGCTGATACCGGTTGGCTCAGTCGGAACATCGCTCCTAGGCTCGAATATGTCATACATCTCAGGTGTTGACGCAATGTATTGGAACCCAGCTGGTCTTGCAAGTATTAATACCAGGACCGGTGAGGCAATGTTCTCGCATGTTAATTATTTTGCTGATATGAAACTTGAATATGTAAGTGTAGCATCTAAGATTGGTAGTCTTGGTGTTCTCGGTGCAGGTATCAAGTCATTCAATATTGGTGAGATTGAACAGACAACCGAAATAGCTCCGGAAGGTACCGGAACAATATTTAAACCAACTTATATAACTGCAAACTTAAGTTTTGCCCGTCAGATGACTGATAGAATTCGTTTCGGTACGAACGTAAAGCTCGTCAGTGAGTCTGTTGCAGACGTGTCTGCAAGCGGCGTTGCTTTCGATTTCGGTATCCAGTATAAAGGTGGTGAAACCGGTTTTAACTTTGGTATTTCTATTAAAAACCTAGGATCAACTATGAGATTCAATGGTCCTGGTCTTGATAGGTCTATCCAGGGTATAAACGGTCAGATTTCTACCCAGAGAGTCGTATTGCAGGATTTCGATCTTCCTACTGCTCTTGATATTGGTATTTCTTGGGGTAAAATGTTCAAGAACGATATGGGTGTAAACCTCGCAATGAGTTTTACAAACAACAGCTTTACAAGCGATGAATTTAAATTCGGACTTGACTATACCTACAAGCATATTTTTTACGTAAGAGGTGCTTACAATGTCTTAGTTGATAAAGAAAGCGGAAAAGAACTCTCAATCTTCGGTCCTTCTATCGGTGCTGGTATCCACTACCCGATTGGTGGCATGAACATTGGTTTCGACTATGCTTACAGATTCATCAATTCAGAAGCAAGCGCATTCAACAGTACTAACCAATTCTTTACTGTTAGTTTAGGATTCTAGTATTTGTTTTTATAAATAAAAGGTAATCATAGTCTCTATGGTTACCTTTTTTTGTTAATTTGAATTATTATTTATTTATCGGTTAATATTACTGAAACCTATTATGAAATTTAAAAAACTTTTTTATACTGCACTCTTTCTTGTATTTTTTAGTACTTTATCTTATTCTGCAAGTAACTTCTATTTTGACGCAGATTATTCTGTTTTTAGAAATACACCGGCAAAATCAGTTGTTGAAGTATATTTTTCATTTACTCAAAATAGTCTGAAATATATTAAATCAGGAAATGATTTTATCGGTACTGCAAACACTCAAATAGTAATTTTTGATCAGTCAAATTCTAAGGTTATTTTCAATGAGATATTCAGCTTACAGACAAAAGTAAAAGATACATCCAAAGCAAATCTTGTCAGCAGGTTAATCGGCCAGCAGAACCTCAATATTCCTACTGGAAATTATGAAATTACTTTTGTAGGCTTCGACCAGAATGACACATCAAAGTGCGATACAATTAAACTGGCACTTAATATTAATCAGTTCGATGAAACTAAGACTTCATTAAGCTCATTGCAATTATCCTCAATGATTGATAAATCTTCCGATAAAGCAAGTATTTTTTACAAAAATGGTCTCGAGATTACTCCAAACCCGAATATACTTTTCGGAAGCAATTTAAATAAGGTTTATTATTATCTGGAAATTTATTTCCCCGCAGTTGATTACAAATCCGACAGCTCTTACTTCATTATCAGCATAAGTGATTTATCAGGTAAATTAATTTCTGAAAAGAAAAAGAAAGTAAATACGAAAAATGAAGTATATGCTGAAACAGGTTTGTTCAAAGTTGATTCGCTACCAACAGGCTCTTACATTATGAGTGCATCGCTTATTGATAACTCTTCTAATAAGAAGCTTGCGAGAGAGAAAAAGTTTTATATTTATAATTCTGTCAAAAAGGATAATTATTCAATTGTCTTTGAAAAGGATTTCCTTCAGTCTGAATTCGTGACACTAAAAGAAGACCAGGTTGATGATGAATTTGATAAAGTCATCTATATAAGGACAACTAATGAAATAAAAGAGTGGGAAAAACTTAAAAATCTTGACGATAAAAGAAAATTCCTTTTTAATTTCTGGAAGAGAAGAGACTCTAATTTAATGACCCCAAGAATTGAATACAGAGATGAATACTTTAAAAGAGTAAAAGAGGCAAATAAACTCTATAAGCAAAGTTTTACAGATGGATGGAAATCAGACAGAGGAAGAATTTATATCTTATATGGTGTGCCTTCGGATGTGGATAAACATTTTATGGAAACTGATATAAGAAATTATGAAATCTGGACATACGACTACGTAGAAGGCGGTACTATTTGTGTATTTGCTGAAATTTCCACTTCGGGTGAAGGTTCATATTTTCTTGTTCATTCAACAATGCGAAACGAATTCAGAGACCCGAACTGGTTAGCGAAACTTAAAAAATAAGATGAAGCGTAATATATTCATATTAATTAATACATTTATTTTTTCAGTTTTAATCTGGGCTTATGTGAATTTAAACCTGATGTACACTATTGAAACAACCATCCCTTTAAAATTAAAATCAGGCAAATCGCAGGGAATATCAAATGATATTCCTAATAACATTGATGTTGTTTTTAAAGGTAAAGGATGGGGACTGATGAAGATTCTACTTACAAAGAATCTTGTCTATTATGTTGATTTAACTTCATTCAAAAAGGATACACGTGTGGATTTAATACAGAATGCAGCGGAAATTGTGAACCTTCCTGCCGATGTATCAGTTCAAAGTGTAAATCCCGGTTTTATTGATGTATCTTTTGATAATACAATTACTAAAATGGTTAAAGTCAGGAATAATACGTCAGTTATTACTAAAGATGGTTATACAATCATCGGTGGAGTGAAAGTTACTCCGGATTCCGTTAAGATAACTGGCGCAAGTTCTGTTGTAATGAAAATTAAATACGTTCAAACTGAAAACATAGTTTTTAAGGATATTAATTCCAATATCAGTAAAGATGTCCGGTTGATTGATTCTTTGGGAAATCAGGTTAAAATTGAACCAATGGTCGTTAACGTTAGTTATAGGTTAGAACTTTCCGCAGAAAAGACTTTTGAAGATATTGATGTTAATGTTTATGGTGTTCCGATTGATAAAGATGTACTTATTATTCCGCCTAAAATATCTATATCTCTTCGCGGAGGTGTTGAAGAGTTGTCTAAATTAACTGCAAAGGATATTAAGATTGGTATAAATTTCAAACAGATTGAAGCAGATGAACAGGGTGAGGTTGAACCAACAATAGAGCTTTCAGACCTCTTTACGCTAATTAAAATAGAACCGCAAAGGTTTCAGTATATTATTAAGAAAAAGCAGTCAGAAAATTGATATCTTATCTTAAAAACGAATACAAAGAATTAGTCAGGCAAGCTAAATCTCTTGATTTTAAAACAGTATACATCTTCATATCTGTTGCAATTATTATTTTCTTGTCTTTAACTGTCGCAAGTCCTTCGTTTTACTACGACCATTTCGGTAAGAATCGGCTTGAGTCCCGTATTTACTGGTTTCTGCTCGATGGCTCTTTTATGTTTTTTATTCCTGTCATTTCTATAAAACTTATATTCAGGGAAAAACTTAGTAATTTTGGATTTTCCAAAGGCGACTTGAAATTCGGTTTAATTACCTCCTCAGTTTTCTTTGCTGTAATGTTCATTATTGTTTGCATAGTTTCTTCATCTTTGGAATTTAGAATAGCATATCCTCAGGGTGGTGAGGCACTTCGAAGTAATTATAAATTGCTTTTTTTCTATGAACTGTGTATTCTTGTGTACATGCTCGGCTGGGAATTCCTCTGGAGGGGGTATATGTTGTTTGGACTGAAAGAAAAACTCGGATTGTATACTATATTTATTCAGATGATTCCATTCTTTATCTTGCATAAAGGAAAACCGGAGATTGAACTCTTTGCCTCTATACTTGCAGGTATAATTCTTGGTATCCAGGCTTTGAGGAGCAGGTCTTTTATTTACAGCTGGATTCTGCACTGGCTTGTTATGGTATCGATTGATGTAATCTCGGTTTTAAGATTCAATTATAATTTTTAATCATTTTTAAACTATATACTTATGAAATTAGCAGTAAACATAGATCACGTTGCAACATTGCGTGAAGCCAGAGGTGAGATTGAGCCCGATCCTGTAATTGCTGCAGGAATATGTGAACTTGCAGGTGCGGAAGGAATTGTATGCCATCTCAGAGAAGACAGAAGGCATATAAACGACAGGGATGTCAGACTGCTTAGGGAAGTTGTTAAAACAAAACTTGACCTTGAAATGGCAGCTACTGATGAAATGGTAAAAATTGCATGTGAGATATTGCCCGACTTAGTAACTTTGGTTCCTGAAAACAGAAAAGAACTTACTACAGAAGGAGGTTTGAATATTTCGGCTATGAAGCTAAGATTGACAGACGCGATTGATGAACTTAAATCTAAAGAAATACTGGTAAGTCTGTTTATTGACCCCGAACCTGAAATTCTCGATTTAGCACTGGAGGTAGGTGCAGACATCATTGAGTTTCACACTGGAAAATACGCAAACTCTATAGATGAAAAATCACAGTTGAATGAACTTACTAAGATTGGAACTGTATCCAGAATGGCTGCTGAAATGGGATTAATCGTTACCGCAGGTCATGGTTTAAATTATTTTAACATTCAGCCGTTTCTGAATATTCCTGAAATCAGGGAAGTCAGTATTGGTCATGCAATCATTTCAAGAGCTGTATTCACTGGGTTGCAGCGTGCAGTCGAAGATATGACTAAAATAATATCTAAATTCTGATGTATGGCAAGTAAACTCAAGGCAATCGAATTAGTAAAAGAATATAAACAGCGCGTAGTTGTTAATGAGGTTACTGTGGAAGTTAATCAGGGTGAAATAGTAGGATTACTCGGACCAAACGGTGCTGGAAAGACAACTACATTCTATATGATTTGCGGAATGATAAAGCCTAAATCTGGGGAAATACAGCTGGACGGAGATGATATTTCTAAATATCCGATGTATAAACGCGCACAGGCTGGAATTGGATACCTTCCTCAGGAACCATCTATATTCCGAAAAATGACAGTTAAGGAGAACATTCTCGCAATCCTTCAGTTTATGAAACTCGATAAAGATGAGATGGAAGAGAAATGTGAAAAACTTTTGAAAGATTTTAGTCTCAAAAAAATTGAAGACTCAAAAGGGTTTATGCTTTCAGGTGGTGAACGCAGAAGAACTGAAATAGCCCGTGCCCTTGCATCAGATCCCAAATTTATACTTCTTGACGAACCTTTTGCAGGAATAGACCCTATCGCCTCCGAAGATATTATGAAGATTGTTGCTAAACTTAAAGACAGGGGAATCGGAATTTTGATAACAGACCACAACGTTCACGAAACTTTATCAATCGTTGACAGAGCTTATATTCTTATAGAAGGGAAAATATTCCGTTCTGGTTCTGCTTTGGAGTTAGCATCAGATGAAAAGGTAAAGAAACTTTATCTCGGCGAAAATTTTAGTCTGGACAGATATTTACTTGAAGCAAAAAACTCCAAAAAATGAATATCATAATCCCGGTTGATGCCGGGATTATGAAAGTATCATTTAACTCACTTATCTTTTTTACTCTTACTTTCCTTCTTTTTAGCTTTATCTTTTGTTTGAGTATTTTCCTTTACAGATGAAACATCGCTTGTGCCTGACGTTGTACTTCCCGATACATTTCCGGATGGTGAGCTGTTCTTCTTAGCATAGTCAGTTAAATAAAATCCCGTACCTTTAAAAATCAATCCGGCAGGTAAGCTAACTAATTTTTTTAATGTATTATGTCCGCATTCAGGACAGAGTGTCATTGGCTCATCTTTCATAGACTGAAAAAACTCGAATGTGTTTTTGCAGTTCTCACATTGATAATCATATGTTGGCATTTTTTATACTATAAATTTAATAATTTCTTTTTAGCTGTTTCGTATTCTTCTAAAGTAATTAAGTTATCGTCATACGCTTTTTTAAGCTCTTTAAGCTTATCATAAGTATTTTCCGTTTTAACATTACTATTAACATTCTGCTTTGTTGTAAAGTTCTCGTTCAGAAGTTCATCAACTTTCAGAATTCTCATAACCCTGTCTCCCGATAGAATAGAGAAAGCATCATAATTCTGCTTCAGTTTGTTTATTCTCTGTATGTATTTGTCTCTTGTATCAATCGGTATTAAGTCTTCCACTTCTCTCGCAAGTTCCCTCACTATTTTGTACTGGAAAGTCTCGCTTTTCTTCTTAGCTTCACCAGCTATCTCAAGTTCTTCAAGCTTATAAATCTTTTCATAGTAGTATTCAAAAATCAGTAACAGCTCTGCAAACTTATCTTTTGCCAGCAGTTCTTTCTTCAGTTCGTTCGCTTTCTTTAATATTCTCTCCCTCAATGAATCGTGTCCTTCTTCCTCAAACAGCCTGTTAATCAGTCTGGATTCAATTCCAAGCTGCTCTGTTCTCTTCACTGTTATACCCTCGGGT
>CAIUQV010000176.1 GCA_903901375.1 uncultured Ignavibacteriota bacterium | reverse complement strand
GTTAATCACAATATATTTATAATCGGGGCTCTGAAAAAGTACGGCACTGTTCTGACAGAACATTTTGCCGGAATTACAACGGGCACCGGCGGTGAGAAAAATCTGAGCGATAAACAGATTCACGACCGCGATTTAAAATGGATTGATGAATGTGACGTAATCGTTGCGGAAGTTTCCAATCCCAGTCTTGGAGTTGGTTATGAAATCAGGTATGGAATCGAGCACGGAAAAAGAATTCTTTGTCTGAAAAACGGTGATGGCAAACGCCTTTCTGCAATGATTTCAGGATGCGATTATATCGAAGTGGAAGAATATTCGGACGAAGAGGATATTAAGAATATATTGTGTGATTTTTTTGAAGAATAAAATCTTTACTATTAACATTTTTATAAAAACATAACTTTGGTATATTTCCAAAATTTAAAAAAGGCTTTTAGAATCAATGTTTAAATCAATTGTATTAGTAAAACAGGTTCCTGATACGGCAAATATCACGGGTAAAGTGATGAAGGACGACGGAACTGTTAACCGTTCGATGCTGCCGGCTATCTTCAACTACGAAGATAAAGTGGCTTTGGAATTTGCACTTCAGATAAAAGACACATACGGCGGAAAAGTTATCGCCATAACGATGGGACCTGCAAGAGCAGCAGATATTCTCCGCGAATGTCTCTTTATGGGTGCTGACGAAGTTTATGCAATCAGCGACAGGAAATTTGCTGGAGCGGATACCCTTGCTACTTCTTATGTTCTCAGCGAGGCTATAAAGAATATAGGCAGCTTTGATTTTATTTTTGCAGGAAGACAGGCAATCGATGGAGATACTGCTCAGGTAGGTCCGCAGACTGCCGAAAAACTTGATATTCCTCAGATTACATACGCAGAAGAAATTCTTGGTATCAAAGATAAGAAGATTAAGATTAAGAAAAAGATAGACGGTGGTTATGAAATAGTTCAGTGCAAATTGCCCGTCCTTATCACGGTATTGAAAGGTGCCGCTGAACCGAGACCTTTCCAGGCAAAGAGAATTATGACATATAAAGGGGCAAAGACTCTTACAGAACTTGAAAAACTTACCGAAGGAAACTCTCTGCTGTACATTGATTCCTTAAAACATGAATATGAAGAGAGAAACCTTTTTATAGAAACATACTCTGCTGATGATTTAAAGGTTGATGAAACCAGATGTGGTATTAAAGGTTCGCCTACAAAAGTTCATAAAGTTGAATCTGTTGTCCTCTCTGGCGGAAGCCATGAGATGATTGAACCTACCAAAGAAGGTATGGGAGTATTAATAGATAAGCTTCTGGAAGACAGAATTTTTTAATTTTTCAAAAGAATTTTAAAGTATATATAATGCATAAAAATGAAGTATGGGTTTTCGTTGAACAGAGAAACGGCAAACCCGCTGATGTAAGTTTTGAACTCTTAAGCAAAGGCAGAAAACTCGCCGATAGTATGAACGGAGTCTTAAAATCAATCGTTATCGGACACGACGCAAAAGGTATTGCAACGGAAACTTTTAAGTATGGTGCAAATGAAGCTATACTCGTTGACCATCCTGATTTAAAACTTTTCAGGACGATGCCTTACACCCGCATAATGAATGACCTTATTAAACAGCATAATCCGAGAATCATTCTGTTCGGTGCAACAGTTTACGGACGCGATCTTGCACCGCGTGTTGCTTCAAACACAAAGAGTGGTTTAACTGCAGATTGTACTGATTTAAAGATATCTGATGTAAAGTATCTCGGAAAAGATTATCCGCAGCTCCTTCTGCAAATCAGACCTGCATTCGGCGGTAATATTGTCGCTACAATCATCACTCCGGACGTGCATGTTCAGATGGCAACTGTTCGTGAAGGTGTTATGGAAATGCATCCCTACGAAAAACCATTTCCTGTGAAGATAACAGAAGTAGCTTACAAGCCAATTGATATTGACGGAATACTCGAAGTTATTGAACAGCACAGGGAAGAAAGCAAAGTGAACCTGAAAGGTGCACCAATAATTGTAGCTGGAGGATATGGTCTTGGTTCTAAAGAGAACTTTAAACTTCTGCATGACCTCGCGCATGTAATTGGCGGAGAAGTTGCCGGAAGCCGTGCGGCTGTTGACGCAGGGTTTATTGGATCCGAAAGGCAGGTAGGTCAGACGGGTGTAACCGTAAGACCAAAGCTGTACATTGCAGTAGGTATTTCTGGCGCAATTCAGCATCGTGCAGGTATGCAGGAAGCTAAAAAAATCATAGCGATTAATACAGATCCCGATGCACCTATTTTTTCGGTTTCGCATTACGGAATTGTTGGTGATGCATCTCAGGTGATACCTTTACTTATTGAAACATACAAAAATAAACTGAAATAAAATTAAAGTTAAATTATAATGCCAAATTTTTTCACAGATAACAGCGATTTACTCTTTCAGTTCGATAACCTTGAATATCGTAAGGTAGTTGATATGGCTGAAGATAATTATGAATTTGCAAAGGAGTTCAGTCACGCTCCTGTTAACTACGAAGATGCAATGGAAAACTACCGGAAGGTTCTTGAAATGACGGGTGATCTCTGTGGTAATTACATTGCTGAACGTGCAACTGATGTTGATATTGAGGGGGCACAGTTTGCAGACGGTAAAGTTGAATATGCAAAGGGTACTCAGCAGAACTTAAAAGAACTCACAAAAGCAGACTTAATGGGGATGGTTCTTCCCCATAAATTCGGCGGACTGAATTTTCCTCTAACTATTTATATGATGGCAACTGAAATGGTTGCACGTGCAGATGCTTCGCTTATGAATATTTTCGGACTTCAGGATATTGCGGAAATGATTGAAAAATATGGAACTGAAGAACAGAAAGAAAAATACATTCCGGGTTTCTGTACAGGTAAGTATACAGGTGCCATGGCATTGACTGAACCGGATGCTGGCTCAGACCTTCAGGCAGTTAAGCTTCAGGCATACCAGGACGAAAACGGGAAATGGTTCCTGCGCGGTGTGAAAAGGTTTATCACAAACGGAAATGCACATGTTCACCTTGTTCTTGCACGTTCCGAAGCAGGAACAAAGGACGGAAGAGGTCTAAGTATGTTTGCTTGTATTGC
>CAIUQV010000175.1 GCA_903901375.1 uncultured Ignavibacteriota bacterium | reverse complement strand
GTTTACGCCTGTAGCAATTGAAAAGCATATCACACTAAGAAATCAGGTGCCTTTGAATGCAGTAATGAAAGCAGACCAGAATATGCTTAACTCTATTGTACAGAATCTTACGGCAAATGCGCTTAAATTTACTAACAGCGGAGGTAATGTTACAATTAAGTATGAATACCTTAATAATTTTCATAAGATAATAGTAGCTGATAATGGAGTCGGAATTGCAAAAGAGAACATAGAAAAACTCTTCAGAATAGATTCACATTATTCCACAATCGGAACTGCAAATGAAGAAGGAACGGGACTGGGACTGATTCTTTGCAGAGAACTTGCAGAACAGAACGGCGGGCATTTACACGTGAAAAGTGAAATAGGCAAAGGCAGCGAATTTACGCTGATACTTCCCTCAACAAAATAAACAGTAAAATAAATTAATGAGCAATAAAGTAAGATTAACACAGATGGTAACGTCGGCAGGCTGTGCGGCAAAGATATTCCCTTACATTCTGAACGATGCTTTAAAGGATATTAAGTGGTATCAGGATGAGAATGTTATGGTAGGATTTTCAGGAAATGATGATGCGGGTGTTTACAGACTTAGTGACGAACTTGCGCTGATACAAACTACTGACTTCTTTACGCCGGTTGTAGACGACCCTTACACTTATGGAATGATTGCAGCTGCAAATTCTCTGAGCGATGTTTATGCTATGGGAGGCAATCCAATCAATGCTTTAAATATAGTTGCTTTTCCGCAGAAAGAAGATTTATCTATACTAAAGGAAATTCTCGCAGGAGGAGCAGATAAGGCAAGAGAAGCAAAATGTTCAATTGTTGGCGGACATTCAGTAGATATTGCAAACATACTTTATGGTCTTGCAGTAACCGGTACAGCACATCCGAACAACATTAAAGGAAACGATTCTGCAAAAGCAGGTGACGTTTTGATTCTGACAAAAGGACTTGGGACGGGTGTTTTAAACAATTCTGTAAAGTATGCAAACCCTGAACAAAGTGATATTAACGGATTGATTGCTTCAATGAGCAGATTGAACAGAAACGCATCAGAATTAATGGTGAAGTACGGAGCAAGTGCCTGTACGGACGTAACCGGATTTGGATTAGCAGGACACTCAATGCAGATGGCAAAAGCATCGAAAGTGGTTTTGAATTTCAACATCAGCAACTTACCCGTTTTACAGGGTGCAATGAAAGCAATAAGAGAAAAGCAGTTAACACGCGGGGATAAATCCAACAGGATTTACACGCAGGACTTTGTAACAAACAAGGGTACAGTTGATACGGAGAAAGATCATTTATTGTATGACCCTCAGACATCGGGAGGACTGCTGATTTCAATAGAAGAAATAAAAGCAGAAAAACTTTTGGCAGAAATACGTGACGGCGGTGATGAAATTGCAGGAATTGTCGGGTTTGTAACTGAATCAAATAATGATTGTAAATCCGGTTCAATCGTTTTTAACTTTTAGCTTCAGGAATTGAAAGAGTTTCAGTCTGCAAAAGAACTATTTGATTACGTCAGACAATATGACTTAAAATCACTGAAAAGCTTAAAAGAGACCTTCGCAAATTATCAATTCGATTTCACAGAGATAAATGCATTTCAGGAAAAGCTATTCAAAGAAGGATATCTTCTTATAGACGCTAGGTCTGAGAAAGAATTCGAAGAAACATCTATCCCAACTGCCATAAACTTCCCTGTTTTACGAAACGATGAACGTCATAATGTAGGTCTGGTTTATAAAAACTATTCTGATTTAGCCGCAGTAGAACTTGCCAAGGAATATGCAGAACCCAAAACAGAATCTTTAAAACAATTCCTTATTGATAACAATGCTTCAGCGAAAGAGATTGTAGTTTACTGCTGGAGAGG
>CAIUQV010000174.1 GCA_903901375.1 uncultured Ignavibacteriota bacterium | reverse complement strand
CTGACCTGTAATTGCCTCATAATCTTTTACTGTCGAATCGATTAATTTTGGATCAACGACTGCTGCACCAACACCGCTGTTAAGGACAATCTTAGTAAGCTTCGGTGCCTGCATTGGATTTTTGTAACTATACTTCTTAATAAGTTCAGGGACTATTTTTGTTCTGTAGAATTCAAGTAATCTTACAGGAACTTTCTCTTCCTTGAAATTAGCATCTGTTTCAGTTCCGCCTTTTTTGCCTTTAGCTTTTTTATCCGATACATCGGCATCTTTCTTTCTGTCTTGCTTAGTTTTTGCCATTTTATTAACTAATTATAATTTCACCTGATTTTTTACTTAACCTCATTCTTTTTGACTTACCAGTAGCAGTATCTGTAACTACTTCCATACCTATACGTGTCTGTTTGTTTGTCTTTGGACACATAAGTTCTACGTTGGTAATATTAATAGGAGCTTCTCTTTTAATGATACCTCCCTGAGGATTCTTCTGAGTAGCTTTCTGGTGTTTGTGAACAATATTAACACCTTCTACTATAACTCTGCCTTTTGCTTTGTCGATAAAAAGTATTTTTCCTGTAGTACCTTTGGAGTTACCGCTTAATACTTTTACTAAATCGTTTTTCTTGAGTCTTGTTTTTATCATTTTAAATCTGTTTTTCTGAATCGTTAAATAACTTCTGGTGCTAAAGAAATAATCTTCATATACTGTTTTTCACGTAATTCCCTTGCCACTGGTCCAAAAATACGTGTTCCTCTTGGTTCATTATTTGCATTGAGTAATACTGCAGCATTTTCATCAAACCTTATGCAACTTCCGTCTTTTCTTTTAACTTCTTTAACTGTTCTTACGATTACTGCACGGGATACTTCACCTTTTTTAACAGTTCCGCCTGGTATTGCAGATTTAACAGAAACTACAATAATATCACCTAAGCTGGCATATCTTCTGTCTGAACCGCCTAATACTCTTATACATCTAACAGATTTCGCTCCTGAATTATCTGCAACCGTAAGATTTGTTTCTTCCTGAATCATAATTTAATTTATCTTTACTTATTTTTATAAATTATTTCGCTTTTTCTATAACTTCAACAAGTCTCCAGCGCTTGTTTTTGCTTAATGGTCTTGTTTCCATTATCTTAACTTTATCGCCGATGCCGCCCTCATTTTTCTCATCGTGTGCCATAAACTTCGTTGTCTTCTTGAAAAATTTCTTGTACAACGGATGTTTCACTCTTTTTTCTATAGCAACAACTACGGATTTTTCCATCTTATTGCTTACTATAACACCAATTCTTGATTTTCTATTGGCTGTTCTTTTCTTAACTTCGGCTTGCTCCAAATTTTTTTCTTCGCTCATTCAGATATAAGTTGTTATTTCTTTAAATTCTTTGTTTCTGCTAATTCTCTTTGTTTCAGCACAGTCAGTATCTTTGCAATATCTCTCTTAGTATTCAATAGTGACTTGTAGTTCTCAAGTTGTCCGGAAGCATGCTGGAATCTGTAATTTTCCAATGCCACATAAGAATCCTTTAAATTATTTTTCAGATCCTCTGTTGTCATATCCTTTATTTGATAAAACTTCATTTTTTCTAAATTAGATTAATCTTTTTACAAATTTTGTTTTAATAGGGAGCTTATGCGAAGCAAGTCTGAAAGCTTCTTCTGCAATTTCAGGAGTCACGCCATCAACTTCAAACATAATTTTTCCAGGCTGGATAACAGCAACCCAGTATTCAGGTGCACCTTTTCCCTTACCCATTCTTGTTTCTGCTGGTTTCTTTGTTACGGGTTTGTCAGGAAATATTCTAATCCAGACTTTACCATCTCTCTTCATAAACCTTGTTAGCGCTATTCTGGCCGCCTCTATTTGTCTGTCTGTAATCCAGGCTGCTTCCATCGCTTTCATACCGAATGAACCAAAAGCAACCAGATTTCCTCTGTTTGCATTTCCTCTACGGTTTCCTTTCTGGGTTTTTCTGAACTTAACCCTCTTGGGCATTAACATAATTTATATACTCCGATTTATTAACTTTATTTTGAATGTTTTTCGCCTCTGCAAATCCATACTTTTACACCTATTGCACCATAAATCGTATGTGATGTTACTGAAGCATAATCTATATCCGCTCTTAATGTCTGAAGAGGGATTCTTCCTTCTTTATACTGTTCTGATCTTGCAATTTCAGCACCGCCTAATCTTCCGCCGCACATAACCTTGATTCCTTCAGCACCCATTCTCATTGAAGCTGTGATTGCACCTTTCATCGCTCTTCTGAAAGATACTCTGTTTGCAATCTGACCGGCAATATTTTCTGCGACTAAATGCGCATTTAGTTCCGGTTTTTTGATTTCTTCAACGTTAATCTTTACTTCCTTGCTTGTGATTTTCTTGATTTCCTCTTCTAACTGAGTAATTTCCTTACCGCTTTTTCCAATCACAAAACCTGGTCTTGAAGTGCCAATCGTAAGAGTAATTTTCTTCAAAGTTCTCTCAATATACACCTTTGCTACACCAGCTTTCTCAAGTCTCTTCTTGAGATAATTTCTAATCTGCGAATCTTCTTTAAGCTTTTGAGCAAAACTTTTCTCATCATACCAATTAGAGTCCCATGTATTTATGACGCCTAATCTAAAACCAACCGGATGTGTCTTTTGTCCCAAAAAATCTCCTTAAATATTTAAATTTTTAATTCTTTTCTTCAATGTTTTCAACCACTAAGGTCAAATGTGCTGAACGCTTTCTTACTCTATATGCTCTTCCCTGAGGTGCAGGCAACATTCTTTTCAATACGGGTCCACCATTTACAAACGCTTCTTTTATTACAACTTCCTTTTTATCAAGCCTGCCTGTATCCAGTTTTCTTACGAGGTTTGAATACGCTGAAAGCAATGTCTGTTCGATTACTTTCGCAGGATGTTTCTTCGAAAACTTTAATGTGTTAATTCCGTCCTCAACGGATAAATTTCTTATTAAATCAACCAATAATCTCATTTTTCTTGGTGATGTCGGAATATATCTTTTAACTGCTCTGGCTTCCATATTTTACTTTGCTCCTCCGGCTTTTTCTTCTTTTCTTTGACCTGAATGGGCTCTGAATGTTCTAGTATGTGAAAATTCACCTAATTTATGGCCAACCATATTTTCTGATACGAAAACAGGAATAAACTTATTGCCATTATGAACCGCAAAAGTATGACCGATAAAATCCGGTGTAATAGTACAGGCTCTCGCCCAGGTTTTTACAACCTTTTTTTGATTCTTTTCGTTAAGTTTTTCAACTTTATCGACTAATTTAAAATCTAAATAGGCTCCTTTTTTATAGGATCTTGTCATTTTCTATTCCTTTTTTTAACAATATATTTATCAGAAATATTCTTCTTTTTTCTCGTTTTATAACCCTTTGCAGGTAAACCCCAAGGACTGACCGGATGTCCGCCGCCCGATGTTTTACCTTCACCACCACCCATTGGGTGATCAATCGGATTCATCGCAACACCTCTGACATGCGGCCTTCTGCCCATCCATCTTGTCCTACCCGCTTTACCGATACTTATATTTTCATGATCCGTGTTACTTACAACCCCGATAGTTGCCTTACATTCACTCTTAATCATTCTCACTTCACCTGATGGCATCTTAACCTGACAGTATTTTTCGTCTTTTGCTACAATCTGACCTGAAGTACCTGCACTTCTTGCTATCTGTGCACCTTTACCGGGTTTCAATTCAATACTGTGAATAAATGTACCGACAGGTATCGAACGAATCTCCATTGTATTTCCTGCTTTTATATCAGCTTCATTTGAAGACTGAATCATCTCACCGACTTTCAAACCGTCAGTTGCAACAACATAAGCTTTTTTTCCATCTGCATACTGTATTAGTGCAATTCTGGCAGTTCTGTTCGGATCGTATTCAATAGCAATAACCTTTGCCTCTTCAGCATTCGTTCTCTTAAAATCTATAATTCTGTATCTTCTTTTGTGTCCACCGCCTCTGAATCTCGATGTTACTCTGCCATGGTTATTTCTGCCGCCTGATTTTTTAATCGGAGCCAGTAATGATTTTTCCGGAGTTGACTTGGTAATCTCCTCGAACGATGAGATCGAGTAGTACCTTGTTGCCGGCGTCATTGGTTTTAACTTTCTTAATGCCATTTATATATAATCAAGTATTTATCTAAATTTGAATGTAATTTTACCTAAAAAGTACAATCTACAAATTAACAATTTTATAATAATAAGTCAATACAGGAATAGTAGTATAATTTACTATCTGCGAAGTTTAAGTTTGATATTTTAGTCTTTCTAGAGAACTTACAATTTAACAAATTTATTTTTAATAATCAAATTATTAATTGATATATTTTGTGATTTCTTATATTGCACCGGATAATATCCTTAAGCTTATCTTGGCCACTCGTATGTTGCAAAAGTAAGTTTTT
>CAIUQV010000173.1 GCA_903901375.1 uncultured Ignavibacteriota bacterium | reverse complement strand
GCCGAATTTTGATAAATGAAAGGATATAGATTCAAGTAGTTCAGGCATACCGCCGACAACAGGATAATTAGTATATTTAGATTTATATGCTGAAATAATTTCGTCTTCAAGTTTTTGAGGAATAGGAAAATGCGAGGGATCAAAATCGCCAATGGTAAGATTATATATCTTTTCGCCTTTGCTTTTTCGTTCGTTTATTTTTGAAGCAATATTACTGATAGAAAGCGAGCTTAGTTTATTTGCGACTTCTGATAATTTGTATTTTCCGCTATTCATATATTATTGAACTTTTTAGTGTTAGTTTTGCTTATAAAAGTAAACAATAATTGTTAAAGAAAATTCATATATTTAGTACTTATAAAGATAATAATTTAGAGTGATAGATTTTTTAATAAAAATGATGGAAGTCGATTCGACTTCGGGCAGGGAAGAAAACATAGTAAGTGTTATTCAGAATAACTTTTTGCCAAAGATTGCCGTCTGCGAAATACAGGAAATTCCAAACGGAAAGAAGAACATTTATTACAAATGGGGAAATCCTGAAATAGTGTTTTGTTCACACATTGATACGGTACCGCCGTTTATTCCTCCCTACAACGAAGGAACGAAAATAATGGGACGCGGGTCCTGTGATGCAAAGGGGCAGATAGCCGTACTTTCCGAAACCTGCTTACAGCTTGAAGCTGAAGGCAAGACAAACTTTGGACTGCTAATGCTTGCAGGCGAAGAAGTCGGGTCGTACGGAGCAAGAACTGCAAACGAACTGATTAAAGGATGCAAGTTTGTAATTGTAGGAGAACCTACTGAGAACAAACTGATAAAAGCAGGAAAAGGAAATGCGCTCTTTGAATTTACAATTAAAGGCAAGGCGGCACATTCAGGATATCCTGCAAAAGGAGATAATGCAACAGAAAGGTTCAGGGTATTTCTTAATAATTTAAACGGGATAGATTTTCCAAAGGATGAATTGCTTGGAGATACGACTTACAACGTAGCAATGATATCGTCGAACAATGCACATAATGTAATTTCAGATAAAGTAACATTCAGAATATTTTTCAGAACAACTTTTGTAACACATAAGATACTTGAAGACAGAATAAAAGAAATTTGTGATGACCACACAGAGTATAAAGTGCAATATGGAGACGAGCCAATAGAATTTTATACAATAGATGGGTTTGAGACAGGAATAGTTTCATACGGAAGCGATGCACCTGAACTTTTCAACTTAGGAAAAAGACTTTTGTACGGACCCGGAACTATCTTTGTGGCACATACACAGGAAGAACACATACTGATTAATGATTTACACAGAGCGGTAAAGGATTTAAAGAATATTTATTATAAACTGGAGAAAGAAATTGGAAAAGAAAATTAACGTCGGCGTACTCGGGTGCACAGGTGCGGTTGGTCAGAAACTAATAGCTCTGCTTGAGAACCATCCATGGTTTGAGACAACTGAAGTGGCAGCATCGGAGAACTCGGCAGGACAGAAATATTCAGAGCGCGTAAACTGGAAAGAAGCAAAAGCGATACCTGAAAATGTTAAAGGTATGACGATTAAGAAGTGCGGCGATAAATTAAATGCGAAGATATTATTCTCCGGACTTGATTCATCAGTTGCGGGTGAAATAGAAGATTACTATGCAAATGAAGGATATGCTGTAATAAGCAATTCAAAGAATCACAGGATGACAGGGGACGTACCGCTTATAATACCAGAAATAAATCATTCACACTTTGAGATAATTAATATTCAGAGAAAAAGATTTTCTAAAGGCGGGTTTATAGTAACAAACCCAAACTGCTCTACGATTGTTATGGTTCTTGCTTTGTATCCTATATACAAAAACTTCGGACTTGAGAAAGTAATAGTCAGTACGATGCAGGCAATATCCGGAGCGGGATATCCGGGTGTACCCTCGCTGGACATAATTGGGAACGTAGTTCCGTACATAAAAGACGAAGAAGAAAAGATGCAGACAGAGCCTTTGAAAATATTCGGAGAGCTTGAAGGCGATAAAATTAACTTTGCTGATTTTACGTTATCAGCAATGTGCAACAGGGTACCCGTACAAAACGGACACACAACATCGATATCTTTTAAGACAAGAAAACCGGCAACGAAAGAAGCGATAATAAAATCATTTAATGAATATGAACACCTTGGGCTGCCGTTTTCGCCGGAGAAAGTATTACAATATTTTGACGATCCTGCAAGACCACAGCCGACACTTGATTTATACAACGGAAATGGTATGACGGTATCGGTAGGTAATTTAAGGGAATGCAATGTGCTCGACTGGAAGATGACAGCATTCGGACATAATACGATAAGAGGGGCAGCAGGAGCGGCTATACTGAACGCAGAGTATTTAGTTAAAAACGAATATTTAAAATGATAGTAATGAAATTTGGCGGAACATCTGTTGGTGATGTTTCTGCAATAAGAAGACTGATAGAAATTGTAAAGACAAGGCTGGCAAAAAAACCTGTAGTGGTTGTGTCTGCGATATCAAAAGCAACGGATACTCTTCAGAGTGCCGCAAGGTTTGCTGAGAAAGGCGAACTAAGCAGTGCTAAAAAGCTGCTGAAAGAACTTGAGGCAAGACATAATGAAATATGCAAAGAGTTTCTGGGAGAGAACACAAGTGAATACGAAGGTGTAACGCTAAGGATAAAAGAGTACTTTACTTCAATCTTAGAGCTTATTAAAGGTGTCTCGCTTCTTTCTGAATTATCTGACAGAAGCATGGCAAAGATAATAACTCACGGTGAACTGCTATCGTCGCTTGTGATAGATGCCGTGTTTAATCACAGCAACATCAAGACAGCTCTAGTAGATGCAAGAGATTTTATGTACACGGATGATAATTATTTAGTAGGTGAGCCAATTACTGAAAGAATTAAAACAGAAACTCCTAAAGTGATAATACCACTTTTAAAGAATAACGATGTGGTTTTAACTCAGGGATTTATTTCGAACACTGAAGATAAAATAACAACGACACTTGGAAGGGGAGGCTCGGATTACAGTGCTTCGCTTATAGGGATGGCAATGGATGCAGAGGAGATAGAAATATGGACAGATGTTGACGGAATGCTAACAGCAGACCCGAGAAAGGTGAACAACACAAAGATAGTTTCGGTGATTTCCTTTGAAGAGGCGGCAGAGCTTGCATACTTTGGTGCGAAAGTGCTTCACCCGCTGACGATACAACCTGCCGTGGAAAAAGATATTCCTGTCAGGATACTTAATTCAAGGAATCCTGAAAACGAAGGAACGCTGATATTATCCGATTCGAAGAAAATAAAAGGCGGTATTAAATCAATATCCTGCAAAGAGAACATAAAAGTGCTGAATGTGTTTTCCACAAAGATGCTTAATTCATACGGCTTTTTAAGGAAGATATTTGAAATATTTGACAACAACCAGACATCTGTAGATTTGATTACGACTTCTGAGGTTAACGTATCGCTTACACTTGACAACGAAGACCGTATTGAGGAAATTGTAAAAGAGCTCTCTGTGTTTTCAACAGTGAAGGTTGAAGAAGAGAAATCGCTTGTGTGTGTTGTGGGCAAAGACCTTAAGAACACAAAGGGTATTGCGAAGAGGATATTTCAGAAACTTGGAGATTTTAATATAACTATGATATCACAGGGGGCATCGCTGATAAATGTAAGTTTTGTTGTGAACAAGAGCGACCTTCAGGAAGTGATGCAGGTACTGCACGATGAATTTTTTGATAATTCAAATTAATTATATGGATATAGTAATATCAGGTTACGGAAAAATGGGTAAGGAAGTGGAATCCGTTATAAAATCACGCGGAGGGAAATCGCTTGCAAGAATTGATAGCGGGACAGCTTTAATGAATGCAAAGTTTGAAGAAAATGTATGCATAGATTTTACGACACCTGAGGCGTTTAAAGAGAATTATAAATTTATATGCGATAACTTTAAAGCAGCAGTAGTGGGAACGACGGGTTGGTTTGATATTAAAGATGAAGTATTAAAATATTTTAAAGAGAAGAACAAAACGCTTATATACGCAACAAACTTTTCGATTGGTGTAAATATTTTCTTTAAGCTCACTGAATTATCATCAAAGTTGATTAACGGACTAGCAAATTATGACCCGTACATATTAGAGCTGCATCACAAGCAAAAGCTTGATGCTCCTTCGGGAACCGCAAAGACAATAGAGAAAATAGTAGGAAATATATTTGACAAAAGAATTGAAGCAGAATCTATAAGAAGCGGATACATTAAAGGGATACACGAAGTAGGGTTTGAATCAGAGGAAGACGGTATTACACTAAAGCACGAAGCATATTCAAGAAGGGGGTTTGCAGAGGGTGCCGTAACGGCAGCAGAATGGGCCGAAGATATAAAAGGAGTTTTTGAGTTTAAAGAATTGCTTGAAGAAAAGTTTAAAAATATATTAAAATAAGATGAAAGAAATCAAAGGTTGCGGAACTGCACTGGTAACGCCATTCGGGAAAAACTCTGAAGTTGATTATACCGCTTTCAGAATGCTTGTGAGAAGGCAGATAGCAGAAGGAATACATTTTCTTGTTCCGCTTGGAACGACGGGCGAGACTCCGTGTCTTGAAGACAATGAGAAGTTACAGCTGGTTGAAATTACTGCAGAAGAATCCGGCGGAAGAGTACCCGTAGTTGTTGGAGTTGGTTCGAATAATACAAAGCACGTGATTCACAACATGCATTTATTCAGCAAGATGAACGCAGACGGATTTCTTGTTGTGACACCATACTATAACAAACCCACACAGCAGGGAATGATAAATCATTTTACTGCAATTGCGGACTCAACGGATAAACCGATAATAATGTATAACGTACCCGCAAGAACATCCGTAAATATGACTGCGGAGACGGCATTAAAACTTGCAGAAGTTAAGAATATAGTAGCAACAAAAGAAGCTTCGAGCAACTATTCACAGATTAGTGAGATTATAAGAAATGCACCAGAAGGATTTTCTGTGTTATCAGGAAATGATGATGAGACACTATCACTGATTTCAACGGGTGCGAAAGGGTTAATAAGTGTTGCATCCAACATTGCACCGAGAATGATGAGTGAATTTGTTGATAGATTGCTTAACGGAGAAACCGAAGAAGCTAAAACACTTCATCACAAATTAATGCCATTATTTAAGAACTGCTTTGTAGAAAGCAATCCTATACCGGTAAAAGCTGGAATGTACAAAATTGGATTACTTGAGAATATACTTCGTGCTCCGCTGTATGCGTCAACAGAATCAACATTAAAGACGATGGAAAGTACATTAAAAGAATTAAACTTAATCTAAGAATGCAGGATTTAAAACAAAGGTTTGAAACAGCGAGTGCAAACGGAAACTTAAGTTATGACGAAGGACTCGAATTATTTAATGAGGTGAGGCTTGCGCTTGAGACAGGAAAAATAAGAACTGCCGAGAAGGTAAGCGGACAATGGGTTGTAAACAACTGGGTGAAACAGGCAATACTTTTTGGGTTTAAGATTGGAGTATTGCAGGAAGTGAGTTCAAATCCGTGGGATTATTTTGACAAGAGCACTTTGCCTGTTCAGGAAATAAATTTAGATAAGAAAGTAAGATTAGTACCCGGAGGTTCTTCTGTGAGAGGAGGCTCGTTTGTAGCAGAAGGAACGATAATAATGCCACCGTCATACATTAACATTGGCGCTTATGTTGATGAAGGGTGTATGATAGACTCACACGCACTTGTCGGGTCGTGTGCACAACTGGGAAAGAATGTTCACTTGTCGGCGGCTTCACAGATTGGAGGAGTACTTGAGCCGATTGGAGCAATGCCGGTGATAATTGAGGACAATGTTTTTATTGGAGGTAACTGCGGTATTTACGAAGGAGCAATAGTAAGACAGAATGCGGTTATAGGAACGGGAGTGATAATAAATGGAGCGACACCGGTGTTTGACAATACAACCGGTAACTTCATAAAGAAGGAACAAGGAAAGCCGCTGGAGATTCCTGAAAATGCGGTTGTGATAGCAGGAAGCAGACCCATGAGCAGTGGTTTTGGAAAAGATGCCGGAATACACGTATACTGTCCTGTGATAATAAAATATCGAGATGATAAGACAGGAAAATCAATCACACTGGAAGACTTACTAAGATAGCATGAGTATAGAAGAATTTCAAAGACACGAGTTTTTCAAACACGTAAGTCCTGATGCAATAAGTCATTATGTAAATAATTATGACTTACCACTTTATTTATATTCAAAAAGAATTGTAACACACGCATACACAAAATTAAGGAAGGGGCTGCCTTCAAACTTTGAAATATTTTATGCACAGAAGAGCAATCCAAACAAGAATATATTAAGACATCTGAATTCACTTGGAGTGGGGTGCGATACGGCATCGCTCGGTGAGATGGATGCAGCATTGAATGCAGGGTTTACAGCAGACAGGATAATGTTTACAGGACCTGCGAAGAGAGAAGAGGAAATAAGGTTTGCAGTAGAAAATAATCTGATGTCCATTAATGTTGAATCGATTCAGGAATTAATTTTAGTAAACAACGTGGCTCAGGAATATAACAAGACACAGAATATACTTGTCAGGATTAATCCATTATATGAAACGGGCGAGACGACTAAAATAATAGGTGGTACAGGGGTAAGCAAGTTTGGGATTGATATTGAAATGATTGATGAGTTTTTTGCTGCATTGAAGAATACAACAAATATAGTTTTAAAAGGAATACACATATTTAATTCTTCACAGATACTTGACTGGCAAAAGATTTATAAGAATACAAAGAATGTAATTGATACGGCGATAAAGCTCAGAGAAAAATATTTATTCGAATTATCACACATCGATCTTGGAGGCGGGTTTGGGATTCCTTACAGTGAGGAAGAAAAACCTCTGGATATTTCAAGACTTGGAGACGAGCTGTTTAGGTTAGTTGATTCGACAGAGTACAAAGGGTTTCTTGACGGTGTTGATTTAATTTTTGAGCCGGGAAGGTATTTAAGCGGACACTCGGGAATTTATTTATTTAAAGTTTTATACACGAAAGCCTCGAGAGGAAAAAACATTTTACTTACCGACGGCGGAATACATCATTTAGTGAGACCTGCCCTGATAGGTACTTCGCATCCAATAGTAAATATAACTGCCTTTTACGAAAAGAGAGAGG
>CAIUQV010000172.1 GCA_903901375.1 uncultured Ignavibacteriota bacterium | reverse complement strand
CCATTCGCCATTGATAAAATTTTTGAAGTATTCCATGATTATTATTATGTTTTATAATTTCGGGATAGGATAAAATAGATATTCAATATGATATTAGAAATTCAAAAGTATTGGACTATGCTACTTTGAAAAAAAGCTTTCGATTCATATTTAGTGCTTTGGTGGTTTAGTGATAAAATTGTTTGTATGAATAATAGCGTAAACCAGTCTCATCAGTTCAAATCAGCGTTCTATTCCTCTCTTTGCCTGTTTAAAAACATAACCTGCTGGTATCGGTTTTATATTCATATAAGTTAAAGGTTTCTTGGTACAGGAGTTATGTATCGTGTTCTGTTTATTGTAAAAGACTTATATTTCACCTTTTTTCTTGGTTTGCTGCTATGAGGACAAATAATCTGCACCACTTTTCCTATATCGTCGTAATTTTTCTTTAATGCTTTATCGAGTATGATGTCCCTGACGAGATTATTTTCGTCTATAAGAACTTCAAAAATATTGTCACGGGAAACGTACAATTGATTATTCACGATTTTGATATAAGAGAAATTACTCAGATAGAGGTCGAAAGTTACCATTTCCATTTCAATCCTGGCAAAACCTTTTTTCATATCGGATTTTAGTTTCTTTAATAATCTGAAGATTTTTCTTTCTTCAACATCATTTAGTTTAACGATTAACGAATTTCGGTCAACTCCGAGGTCGAAGATAACGTTAATGACGGCGTAATATTTGGTATCAGTTTTCATGCGCAATTTAAAGCCCTGCCTGTATTTCGACAGGGCTTTTATTAAAATGATTACTTAATTAACACCATACGTTTAACGCTGACGAAATCACCGCTTTGAATCTTGTAGAAATAAACACCGCTGGCAAGATATGAGCCGTTGAAATCAACAGTATAGTTACCTGCCTGTTTCACTTCGTTAACGAGTGTTTTTATTTCTCTGCCCGTGATATCATAAATTTTCAAAGTAACAAAGCCCTGTTTTGGCAGCGCAAAGTTTATCTTTGTTGTTGGGTTGAAAGGGTTAGGATAGTTTTGGGAGAGAGAATATACAACCGGCACTTTTGAATCTGTTTTTACATCTTCTTTACTTTCTGTTTTTCTTGAGAAAAGAATATCCTCAATCTGCATCTTTTCTCTATCTTCTTTCTTCAGTGTTTTTGAGTATCTCATTACGGAAGTGACTTTTGTATTCATCATTTCATCTTTTTGTTTCATTTTAGCAACTTCCAGTTTTGCAGATTTATCATCCTTAGTTTTTGAGAATGCATCTTTTTCGGTTTTTGTTATTTTCTCCGACTTCACTTTGTCGAATGATTTCTTTACTTTCTTCTTTATCGGGTCTTCATTTATTGACTTGTTAACACGATTAGATAATAATTTCGCATATTCCGCATTTGTTAGATCTTCTTCTTTGCTTGAAACACCTCCTGAACCATTAATTAAAGCCTGTATTTCAGCATAATCCCAGCTTGCAAGAAGTCTTGTATATACATCTGGATGATATAGTGCTATGAATTCATAACCCGACATAGCTGAATTATAATTTACAATTGATGTAAGACACATAAGTGTAATATTATAGGCGGTACTGTTAAAATTATCGCTGTATTGTCCTGTTAATATTCTGCCATCCAGATAGTTCTTCAGGTCTGTGTAAAGAATATCTCTTGTACCGGGATTTCCGCTTGTATCAAGAGACTGATAACATTGATATAAATCGTATAAGCATCCGTCGGTATATGAACTTTCAGGAAATCCGGTTATTAACGATTTAAAATAAGATATTGCCTGAAATTTGTCGTTATTATTCAGATAAGAAACAGCAATTGAATAAAGAACCTCATCAGGATTTTGCTGTGACCCTGGATTATCGCTTGTTTTATAAATAGTATCAGAAATTCCATTTCCCAAATCTCTTATTTGCCTAATGGTTCCTGTATTCGATGTATTATTACAGTTATAATTTGAACCACTTATAGTATAAACATTAACATTATTACCTGTGTTTATATCGTGTAAATCATAATCAGGTTCGCTGCTATTGTTAAAATTGTTATATCTTGCATAGTATAAAAGCGATGGTTCATCAATCTGTCCAAATAAGTGTTTATAGCCACTGCTTTTATTTATGCAGTTTTCCCCCCAGTCGATAAGTATATTCCCATTGTTATAAAATATATTGTTATCGCCAGAACTTGTAATACTATTCCTTCCTCCTATCCAATCCCATCCTGCATCTGTTGAATTGTTATAAACAGGTGCAAATTTCGGGTATGACATAAAGTTATATACGTTCATTCCTGAAGAATACATTGTATTTGCATAAACGTTTGGATTAGACTGATTGAATTCTAATGTTGTACCAGAAACAGAAGAAAGCGAATTGTTTCTTATATCAACTGATATTTGCCTGGTAAAAATATTACTGTTAGAAACAGTTCCATAGCAATTATTGTAACTGAAGTTTATACCCGCAAATGTGTTTGCAAGGCCTGTAAACGCAGATGAGATTTTACCGTTTTCAAAAGAGTTGTTAATAATATTTACGTTATACGGTGGGGCAGGTGTAATATCATTCCCGGAAATTGTTGCATATCTTATGAGGCAACCTATTCCAACATTTGCCGCCATGTGAATGGAATTCTGAGATATAGTGATATTATTTACATTCTTTGTCTCAATCATGTAATTACTTAAACTATTTCCGTAAAATGTATTTCCTGAAATATTTCTGAAAATACCTGCATAATAGTTTGTAGAATTACATATATAAATAGGGTTTGTAAGATAATTAAAAACGCAATTAGTAATAGAGGTTTGTGAACCTGCGTTTTCAAAAATAAACCCTTTTCCAGGGGTTGAAGAATTCAGAGATGAAATTGATGCTTCATTCGAGATGCAATATGCTCCGTTTTTAAATTCTATTCTCGCATTCTGACCTAAGCTAATTGTTGAACCTGCATTTATTTGAAGAAAAGAAGATGAACCATCGAATACAAGCGAAGAATTATCGCCAATTTTTAACTGACCTCCCTGAAGCAAAATTCTTCCACCGTTAGTAACTGTATGGGTGTTGGTTAAATTTGCACCTATTTCATATAGACCGTTGCTTTGAATTACAATTTTAGCATTTGAGTTCTGAGCATATGAAATATTTCCGCCTTCATTAACAAATTCACCATAAGCATTAACGTTGATTTCGCTGTTTGTACCAAAAATTAAGTTTGAATTGTTTTCAAGAAGTAGTTTAGAATGTATTTGGGTTGTTTGATTTTCGAGCCTATCAAGTAAAATTTGTGAATAATCCCCAAGTACAATTTTGCTTCTGTTTTGTGCTATTATCTTACAATTATTCCTAACCCAAATTCTTGAGTTCTCATTGTAATTATTACCAGATGTAAGTATCAAACTAGTTAGAGAATCCGGAACTAATGAAATACTACTTTTTAGTACCAAATCATTACCATTTGAGGTGTTTTGATATGGATTTAGAAAGAAACCAGAATTAATTGGATTTGGAGCCGGACATTTGTCTACAGTAAAAATTACAGAGGGCTCTATAGATATTAATAAATTTGCCGGATAATCTGTTGTTTGATAAACAGGGGTTACGATTTTTTTCTTTATAGTAAGATTTAAAGGGATAATTCCATGTCTTTCGTCAAACCTTACTTCATTCGGCACTTGTTCAGGAAAATCTTGGTTTTGGTCCCAAAGATAATTAAGTGAGGGAAAAGCAATGCAATCTTTTCTTGAATCAAACGGGAAATAATCCGGATTGTATGTTTGCGGCAAATCTATTAATTCAAAACCGCCTTCGGGTCCATAATTTTTAGGTCTTCTATTTAATGGATTATTTAGACCGTTTGGTGCCCAACTTCTAATTGTATAACCTTCTGGATTGTTGTAATTAATTTCATGAGATTCGTTCACAGGGGGTGAATTTCTATGAAATTCATAAAATAATACTGTTTCATCTTTATCAAGATATATATCAAAATATATATCCCCTGGTGTTCTCGGTGGCAGAATACCGGCATAATAATCCAACATTATTATACATGAATCAACCTTTGGATTTGGAGAAAGTGTTTTAATAATAATTTTATAGTTTCCATATCCAAATGTTCCATATGCATTTCCGTCAAAACCATCAGAATGAAAATCATCATTCCAACCATTATAATTGTGGTTATTTGTTTTATCTATTATATTTTTGCTAATTTTAACATATTCGTTTAAAAATTGATCAAAAATATAGTGTATACCATTGATATAGTCGTAGAAATTTGGCGGATTACTGTGGCTTCTACCCCTTGCAGTAAATGTGTAATACCCTGGATCTACACCATCCTCACTAAAAACTCTGAAGACACTTGAAACGGGATGAAGTTGTACTTCAATATCGTAATCTGTATGGTTCATTACACCTATTTCATAATTTCCATCTAATGGTTCCTCTTGTGAATAAACCATAAATGTTGAAAAAGTAATGATAATAAGTAATATAATTCTAAATTTTTTCATAACTTTAATTAATTTGATTTGAAAATGATTTGAAATAAAGCGAGGCAAATCTTAGTTTTGTCTGGCGGTGTATCAAGGCTAATTTCCATTTATCTTAATTTATTTAATGTTTATTTTATTAAAAAAGGGCGTGATGGAAATCATAAAGATTTCAATCTTCTTTAGAAACCCTGGTCGGTTTAAATAGAGATCTGCGCCCTTTTGTTATCTTTAAACTTTTTTGCTTTTACTTAATTATCATTAATTTTATTGTTTCACTTTTATTATTTGTAACAAACTTACAAAAATACAATCCGCTTGTTAAGTTATCCGAATTTAATAAATACTCATAAACACCAGGGTCCAAATATTCATTCACTAAACCACCTTTTGGTGATATTTCGGCTCCTTTAATGTCAAAAAGAAGAATTTTGATTCTGTCTTTTTTATTAATCTGAAACTTTATTTTAGTAGATGAATTAAACGGGTTCGGATAGTTTTGATAGAGTTTAAATTCGTTTGGTATTTCTGTGGAAATGTTTACTATTCTCACACCGCCATTTGTGGTTTTATATATCTCATTTGCAACAGTCAAATATCCAGTTGTACTATTTGAAAAACATATTGAGTTCATAGTTCCCTGCGATGTAGGAACAATTTGATTTATCCAGGAATTACCAAAATTAGAAGAATATAATACATTGTTATTCTCACCAGTAACATACAAATTAGAGTAGTTGACAACTTTTATACAAAATAATCCATTAGAAGATATTAAAATATTTTTCCAGGTATTACCATTATCAGTAGTTTTAAATATTGCACCTGTTACAGTGTTAATTCCAACTACATAACCAGTATTATTATTTGCAAAATCTATCTTTTGTAGAGAGTAACCTGTTCCATTAGTGTCTGTTAAATAAGTAGTTGACCAGTTATTACCCCCATTTGTAGTTTTTAGCACATGGCTTGAACCATCACCCATAAAACCTGTTGATCCATTTAAAAAATATAAATCGTAAACACTGCTATAAGCAGTATCCATTGCTGTCCAATTCAACCCGCCGTTTGTTGTTTTTACACTTAATCCATACCTCCCCGCAACAAAGCCAGTATTTGCATCAAGAAATTGCATAGAGTTCCATATTTGGTTATCGTAATATGGAACGGGTATTGTAATCCAGTTTAATCCTCCATTAGTTGTTTTATAAATGTCAATGGAACGACCACATATATAACCGGTGTTCTCATTCACAAATGACATTTCAATTAAATCTGTTGGAAAAGATAGGGATATGTTCATATTCATCCAATTTATGCCACTGTTAGTTGTTTTCAAGAAAACAGATCTAGGAGATTGTGGCTGTTCCCCAACAGCATAGCCCACGTTTTCGGTAGGAAATTGAATTTTATTCAATAGAGAATATTGTACGGCAGTGTATTGATAAACCCACTGGGCTAAACAATTATCTATATGTGTTGATTGACTAAAAGCAATAATAATAACCAGTAAAACTAATATTTTTTTCATATTTCTTGAAGCTTAATTATTTAATAAGGAACATTCTTTTTGTTTCACTATACGCTTCTGCCTGCAACATATAAAAATATACACTGCTCGTCAGACCGCTCCCGTCGAACGATGTTTCATAAGTCCCTGGCTTTAATCTTTCATTCACCAATGTTTGCACTTCTCTTCCCATTATGTCATAGACAACAATCTTAACATTACTCATATGTATCACATCAAATTTTATGTTTGTAATCGGATTAAACGGGTTTGGATAGTTTTGGGATAAATTAAACTCATTTGGTATAATACCATTATTTTCAATTACAGGTATTAATTCCGTAAGGTTTCTTCTGTAAATTAAGTTGTGAGTTCCGCAATAAACAAAATTGTTGTAATACAGCATTCCATTACAAGAGATATCATTTAAACCTTCATTCTTTGATACCCAGTTAATTCCCATATTTGTTGATCGATAAACACCGTAACCCCACCCACTAATAAAAATGTTTTGAGTGTTAAACGATGCAAATCCAAATACTCCAATATTACCTGGAATTTCGTTTATTAGTCGCCAGTTATTTCCGCTGTTAGTCGAGATATATACTCCGTTTGCAGTTCCTACTAATATTAATCCGTTTTTTGAATAAACCGAATAAGCATTTGTGTTAATCTCGTTTGCTGTCATAAACCAGTTTACACCAAAATTTGTAGATGCATAAATTCCATTTGAAATGTCTAACCCTAAATATATTTTATTACTATCGTTTGAAAGTGTAGAAACAAATGCAGTTTGAGGTAAACCATTAGTAAAATCATACCACGTCTGCCCATTATCCGAAGAGCGTTTAGACCCTGCGAACACATAATTATTAACAATTAAAACTGCTTTAGTTGTATTTGCCAATACCAATGACCAGTTTAGCCCATTGTTAACAGACCTGAATACCCCTTCATCAGTTCCCAGAAAAACAATCGAATCCTTCGAAAAAACAGAATACTTTATGGAGGATAAAGGAATACCTGAATTCAATAATGACCAATTAAGTCCATTATTAGTTGAATAATAAACTCCATCATTAGATGTTACATATAATCTTCCTGCACCATTTTCAGAAAACGAACTAACATATTTAGTTGAATTCTGTACTGATACCCACTGAGCATAACAATTGCTTATCAATAATGAAAAATTAATAATCATAACGAGATATAAAGTAGTTATTTTCAAATATGTATAATTAGCTTTCATAATATTCTAAGTTTAATTTATTAAAACCTTCTATTTTTTATATGTGAAATTGCTTTAATTATCTTAAAAATACATTCCGTTCTTTAAAGAATCACCGTTAAATCATACCTCTTGCATTACCTGCTAAATATTTTATTGTCGATGTATTAATATTCAAAAACTTGAATATCAAATATTGTATATCTTAACATATCCTCTTTCTCCCTGTTTCATAATGAATAACATACCCTGCCGTATAAAGCGGCAGGGTATTTTTAAGATGATTACTTTATTAACACCATACATTTCACACTTACGAAATCACCGCTTTGAATCTTGTAGAAATAAACACCGCTGGCAAGATATGAGCCGTTGAAATCAACAGTATAGTTACCTGCCTGCTTCATTTCGTTCACAAGTGTCTGAATTTCTCTGCCCGTAACATCATAAATTTTCAATGTCACTAATCCTTGTTTCGGTAATGCAAAATTAATCTTTGTAATTGGGTTGAACGGGTTAGGATAGTTCTGAGAGAGATTGAAATCTTTTGGAGTATTCTCCGAATTAACATAGCTATCCGGAGTCTGACCTTCGACCCAGTAGTTTATTTGATTTGAGGGAATAGATTGCTGTTCTGATAAGTCAACAGATTTTACGTGATAACTAAGTTTCTCACCATTAATGGGTACACCGCTTCCGATGTATACTATTTCGTCATAATCGATAAATTCGTTATTACTTGAATTTACGGTAGCTACAAACTGAAACTCAGGTTCGTTCTGTTTACGCTTATATATTCTGTATTCTTTGAAATCAAGTTCTTCACGATTTTTAAATTTTATTAAAGGGTGATTAACAATACCTGCTGTATAGGTTCCCGAAACTGCGGGAGGAGGAGGAGCGGGGTTCGAATAATCGATTGCCGGGTTAAACCTTGTGATACTTTCTATGTTCCATAACTGTAGATTATTGTATGTTATTGCACCTGCACCGTTTATCAAAAGAGAAATACCACCCAGGCCGTTCAGGTCAGCGGCTATTGACTTCTTTGGCTGTTGGAAATGAGCAATAGTTTGAATTGGTGTTGAAGTGAAACTTCCTGCCTGATTAATGAACACACTTGCTTTTTCTGTAGATGAAATTAGCAAATCATTAAACCCATCAACGTTAAAGTCGGCAGTACTGATTACAGGGAAGGATGATATAGCGGAACTATTCTGAAGTGTAATACTCGCGCTGTTTCCGAAGAAATCACCTGATTTTGTGTTGAAAAATATTTGCACCCTTGGAGCAGAACCAGCATTTGCTTCAGAAATGATAATATCGTTGTAGCCATCGTTATTAACATCTTCAACTGCAACATCATAAATAGTGAATCCGGGAGTGATAGTTTTTGTCAGCACCAGTTGGTTGTTGTCATCGTTAGAGAAAATTTTGACAGTATTATCGTCTTTTACAATTAAATCCGGTTTTCCCGGCGACTGATTGCCGAATAAATATGCACCGTCAGGCTCGTTAATTCTCTTTACGATTAACTTTGGAAACGTACCCGGGGCAGATACTTCTGCGTCGAATATAGATGTTACGCCAATGTAAGGATAATAGTCGTTGAGAGCTTTATAAACCGAAACAAAGTATCTTGTAACTCCTTTTATAACAACGCTTCTGTAAACGAAGACATCTTCTCTGATATCTTCCCAATTAAATTCCCCTGCTGTGGTAAAGTAGCCATTAGAATTGCCGAAGGATTGACCTTCAACGACTGAGGCATCGTTGTTTACGAGAAAAAGTTTCACTGCATCATCTTTAAGGACTGCAAAATCTTTAAGTTTAGGGTGCTGTACAATAGAACTTCTGATTTTTGCAAACGTTACACCTTTGTTAAAAGTAACTGCAGAAGGCGGTGTTTGTAGAAAAATCTGGTTATTGCCGTAAAAGTTAATGTCTCCTGTGTTTTCATTCCATCCGCACTGAGAATGGTATTCAAAAACAGGAGGAGCAGATAATGTGTAGTTAACCACCTGCAATAAATCAGGTTTATAGTTATTTGTGGCGTCGAGAGAAATGTTTCCAAGCCCAAAGAAAACAGTTCTTGTATCGTTTTGGTTTATTTGCTCAGGATAGCTTAAAACATATTGCTGTTCTAAATTAAGGTAAGTTTGTGAAAAGAGCTTACCCGAGAATGCTAAGATTACCAATACTAAAAATAACAAACGAATTTTTTTCATTGTGATATTTGTTTAAATTTAAAATAGGGGCTTGGCTTAATTATTTATTAATATCTAAAAGATATAATATCTCTTATACTGTGTGTGGCACGTTTAAAAGAGAATAATGACCAAGCCCTGTTAATTGTTACTGCTGTGCATTTTTTTACTACTCTTAATGGCGTTAATATTTTTCGTCAGAACTATTTAACCTCCTTTCAGTTGTTTATTATTTAATTAATACAAGTTTTTTAACGTCCATTGTAATACCGTTTATTTTTAAAGCATAGAAGTAAATTCCGCTTGCCAATGCTGAGCCGTTAAACTTTGTTTCGTATATTCCGGGCATCACGTTTTTATTTTCTAATGTTTGGATTTCTTTTCCTAATACATCATACACGATAATATTCACATACCCTTTTCTTGAGGTTAACCATTTAATCTTTGTTATTGAATTAAACGGATTGGGGTAGTTTTGAAAAAGGTAATCGTTTTTTGGTACGGATTCGATTTCTCCTTTAATATTAGTGACGTAGTCCTGACCGAATATGATTAGGTTATGGACATATGGATACCCGGGCCAACCAGTTCCCATAGAGCCAAGAATATCTGCTTTACCGTCTTTATCAATATCATACATTACAGGGTTTTTCATTGCAGAGGAATCCACTTCTGTGTATGAAGATTTATACATCCTTAATGTGTTTGCTATTTGTGTGTAAGTTGACAGTTGAAGCCATGCGTGAGGGCCATAACTTTTTACGTTTGAAAACAGTATTGTGTATTGACCGTTAATATTACTGCTGTCGATTCCCCAGTTTGGTGATTCTCTAAGGTCAGTAGTGTCAAACCAGACAGTTTCAAAATTGTTTTCGCGGTTCCAAGTCCATAATGCACGATATTGCCCTCCACATCAGCATAAACTACTCTTGAACCTATTGTTATTTTATTGGTTCTTGGAAATCGAT
>CAIUQV010000171.1 GCA_903901375.1 uncultured Ignavibacteriota bacterium | reverse complement strand
CTGGCGAATCCGTGTGTCTGTGGTAAAAACCAAGTTTCGTAATCAGCATTGTATTCTCACTGTTCAGCAGTGGGAAGTTTATATTTTTGCTGCCGCTGAAGTTTAATCCGACAGATACATCATTTGTGTATCCAGAGTTCATCTTGCTGTCAACAGCCATAAAGGTTTCTGGCACTGTGTATTCAGGTTTGAAAAAGTATGCTTTTGTTTGAAAGTACTGCCTTAAGTCTATTAACAAATTTATGTTTTCTGTTATGTGTGATTTAAATCCTGCATCGATTGTATGTGAATTAATATCCCAGGTATCCCAGTAATACCTGTACCCGAGTTGCAGTGTTGACTTTTTCGTAAGCCCGTAATTAAACCTTCCGCCAAAAGCTTTCCTGATTCTCTTATCGGGTGTGTTTGGCTCTAACACTTTAAGTGTGTATCCGTTTATAAGTCTTACAACCTGATATCCGTCGAGCATAAACCCCTCAACATTCATAAATGTGAAATCTATTTGTCCTATCAGATTCTTTGAAAGAATCTGTGATATACCAAGGTTGATTGATTGTGTGTTCCTGTCTTTTGTCCACGTTCTTGTCTGAGGAAATACTTTATCCCAGTTGCCTGCAAACCCTGCCTGAAATATTGTGTTCTTCTTCGCAAATGGCAGAGAAATGTTTGCGGCAAAAGTCTTCGAAGAATAATCGTGCTCAGTGCTGTACATTCCGTTCAGAGAAATCGTGGCGTCTCCTATAAGCCTTGATACCCCTGCATTAAACTGATGTCTTAATTCCGTTAATCCGTTTTCTCCTCCGTTCGTCGTAGTTGTTGCAGACGTTATTCCGTCAACGCGAAGTGTCATTCTCATGGAAGCAGAACTTATTGCATCAACCAGATATGAAGCATTAACCGAAGTCTTGCTGTCTATATTTTTGTTAATACTTATCGTCGGATATACAACAACTAACCTGAAATTGTCAAAGTATGAATTAAAGTCAACTTCAATGCTGTTGTCAGGCTGTTCCTGTGCGAACGTTATTTGTGATAAAAATACTAACAGAAATAAAACTTTTTTAACCACAGCCGCAACCTCCGCCCTGTGAGCCTGTTCCGCCCTCTGAACCCTCTCTTACGTTAATATAATGTTCTTTTATCCCTTTTTGAATTGGGTTATCGTCAAACATCATATTCGGGTCTGAAAGCCGTCCTCTTTCAAACTGCTGAACTACAGCACATCCCGAAAGAAAGAATGAAAGAATAAAGAATGCTATGTATAGTAATTTAAACTTTTTCATTTAATAATAGACTTTATCATTTCGTTTATCCCATTTATTTCCATGACACTGATAGCACGAAGGAGCCCACCTGTAAACACCATTAACTTTTGAAACCTTACCCTGTAAATCGAGCGTATGGCAATCGTCGCATTCATCCGGGTTAGCATCGTCTTTTCCTCCTTTGTGTAGAAACCCTCCGAAATTACTTTGATGATCATCAGGTATCCCCTGTTTTGAGGCAGTAGGAAATATGCCGTCACAGGAATACAATCCGCTTAACAGAATTAAAAGTGCCGG
>CAIUQV010000170.1 GCA_903901375.1 uncultured Ignavibacteriota bacterium | reverse complement strand
TGAAATTATCAGACCTGTTGAATGCCTGTTTCAATGAAGATAAGTCGGAAGATGGACTTCCTGCTATTACAAGTACTTTGATACTGTTATCAGTATACTTTATGTAAAATATTTCTGAATTGTTTTCCTTGGTGATTTCGCCGTCTTCCGATTCAATTTCAGCTTTGTATTTCTTTATTCCCTGATCAGGAGAAATTAAATCGAATGAAGTTATGTATTCAGTAGTATTGTTTTCAGCTCTTATTGTATTTGTCTTAATCTTAACATCGTTTTCGTATAAATTAACTTTAATCTCCTTGCTGTATCCGTAAGAATTTACATTAACGAATACCTTCGTTAAACTGTTGATGTAAACATTTTTATTGTAATTGACATTTCTTAATACTAAATCCTTTTTCTGAACTGTATCTCCCAAAAGTACATAATGAAATGGCACATTAAATCTTTTCACGGCATTCATCAGGTTGTAACCTTCGTTTATCTGACCGTCAGAGATAATCGTAAATGAATTTATTTGTAAATCGTTAATTGAACCTATATCATCTAGTGTAGCTGCAAGATTAGTCGAATATTTGTAGTTCAAAGAACTGTCGTATGAATATTCTTTTCCTTCTCTCAAAAGTTTACTCCCAAAGAAAAAGAACTTTGAATTGTCCTGTCCCGTGATACTGATTGCTTCTGGTATTAACTTGTATCTGTCTTCCAGTCTGATGCTCAGACTGTTATCAATCAGTATGGCATTAATAGGTTTAGTATTGGATTTCTGCAGGTATTCGGTAAACGGATTTAAAAGTAAAAAGAGCATTAAAAAAAGCGATAAGGTTCTTAGTGTAACCAGTATCGCTTTCTTAAAATTCTCTAACTCTTCTTTTCTGTATATGAAATATGATACTAAAGCTGATACGAATAAAAGGATAAATACTATAACATAATACAATATACTTCCAGAGAAGATATTCATCAGTTAGAATTTAATATCTACATAAATTGATTTTTTCAGTTCTTCAATCCAGTCTTCGTATGCCTTGTTATCTTTCAGGGCAGTTGCATATTTCTTAAGTTTGTCGTAATCTGTTTCGAGCGTTAATTTATGCGGTTCTGTTTTGCTTTTTATCTTTATCAGTTCGTATCCGTAATTATTATCATCTCCTGACCTTAAAGGCTTGCTTATTTCTCCCAGCTGAAGCTTCTTGATTTCGCTTACGTAATTACTGTCAAGTTTTTCTACTGGAACAAAACCGATGTATCCTGCTTTGGTATTCGTTTCAATGTCCTGCGAATAAAGCAGGGCAGCTTTCTCAAACGTAAGTTTTTCAGTGTCAATACTGTCTTTAATCTTATTCAGTAATGCTATTGTCTCAAAATCAGATGCTTCTACTTTCTTAAACATCACTAATATGTGCTGAGCCCTAACACCGTCACCTTTCTTTTCCTTTAACTTTATTATGTGATATCCGAATTCCGTTTCCACAACATCAGAAACTTCATCTATATTCAACTGATTAAGCGCTTCTTCAAATTCTTTTACAAATACTCCTTTTTTTGCAAATCCTAAATCGCCTCCGTTAATTGCCGAGCCCCTGTCGTCGGAGTTTCTCTTTGCAAGTTCTGAGAAGTCTATTCCTGACTTCACACTGTCAAGTATCTGCTGTGCTTTTGTCTTTGCCGCAAGCTTTTCTGACTCGGTAAGTTTTCTCGAAATGAAAATATGCGACATTTCAAATTCTTCATTAGCAGGAGGAAGCGAATCTTTATAATTATTTTAAAAGTCCCTTACTTCCTTATCACTGACCTTCACAGGGTTTGTAAATTTTTTCCTCTTCAGTTTGTCAGACATCATTTTCTTTACGAGGTCTTCCTTAAGTGTTAATCGTATCTTCACAAGCGGCATTCCGTAAACTTCCTGTATCCTCTGCTCAGAACCTACTTGTTGTATCAGTGATCTTAATCTGTAATCAAGCTCTTTGTTTACT
>CAIUQV010000169.1 GCA_903901375.1 uncultured Ignavibacteriota bacterium | reverse complement strand
CCCCTACCATTGGTATTAAATCAATTAGTGCTTTACTTACTGCAAGTACTCTATCTCCCGTGGTTGATTCAGGGATTTTACTTATTTCATTATCCATAATTTTTTCTTTAAAATTAAAATATAACGATATAAAAAGATAGCAAATTGCTATCTTTGATTTCGTAGTAATTCTAAATATAACTCCTTCGCATTTACCTCCTCAAAATGTAAATCCCTTTCAATCCCTAATTCAAATCTACCTGTAAAATTTTCCAGTTCAGACTTCAAAAAACTACCGACCTCAACTTCAAACAAATCAACGACTCCCCATAAGTAGTCAAGGTCGTTCGGATCTTGATTCATGAGCCACCATGTACCCGGGCCGGTGGGGTTGAAAAATTTTGCAACAATGACTTGTTTCTCCATATCGGCTCCGAATTTATATTGTGCCTGAGCTTTAGCTTCAATGGCTTTAGTAAATAATTTCATTTTTGTATTTGTTTTATTATTAAAGTCGTTAGTTAAAATTGAATGTTTTAAATACTCCGTATTACTTCCAATAATGCCATGGGGACCCGGGGACCCGTTTGGATTTGCACGAAAACAGGTGTTTTCTATTTTGTTCGGATTTTTTACTACTTTTAAAATCCGAGACAGCACCGTGGGGAATGCTGCCCCGGGGAATGATTATTGAGGATTTAGAGATAAAATCCGATTTACAATTTTGTCAGGGATAATAGAAACTCATCATTTTATTTTTCCTTCATTTCGGGTTAGTATTATTATTTCAAGTAGAAGTAACAGAAGTCTGGCTCCATATTTTCTAATTATTATTAGTGGTATCTGCATTTGGCTTTGCTCCTTTCTTTGGTTTTGATTTACGGGGTAATTTTAGTTTATCCTTCTCATTTATTTCTTTTAATGTTTTCAAAATCTCGATTCCCAATTCAAGCAAAACATCTTTGGTTTTCTTCGATATTTTAGCCAAAGTTTTTACCTCCTTTCTTATTGTTTTTCATTAAAGTTTGGTCCCAGTTTGCCATTAGTTTGGTTATAGTTTGCCTTCAGTTTGGCCTTCGTTTAGCCATAGTATTTTTAGCTCAAAACGTGGTAAGCCTTATCAGTAGCGGAATGTAGCGAGTGGCAATTTAGAAAGGCACTTCATCGGCATAAAATCCAGTCCGATGGAATATGGACTCTTCAATATTGTCCAATCTATACTCGATGCCTTGAAGCTGCTCTGTTACTTCTTCGAGCATAAAATCCTTCATCATAGAATAATCGAGTTTTTCTTCGGTTAATAATTTTTCTTTTCTCTCAGGGATAGTATCGAACTTACGCAGGTCCCAGTCATGCTCGGTTTCGAGTATTCTTGACTTTGATTCTCTGCCACGATGTTTCTTTGGCTTATCGATTACGACTAATGGAGCGGGTTTTTGAATGTTCGTAATATCAATCTCGTCTATGCCATAATCCACGAATATCTCTACAGGCAATTGAATTAAATATCCGCTCTCGTGTTTCAGATTATATTGCCCTGCGACGAATTTATCACGTTTGGTGTATAGAATTGATAACTCAAAGTTTTGGTTTATGTAGTTTTGGTCTGTCGAACTAAAGCTATTACAATTATCAGGATGTCTGTGAATAACGCAATTGCATTTGTAATCATCTGGTAAGTATTCTATACTTGAGTGAGAAACGATTTGCTTCGGAATGTAGAAGTCTTCTGATAAAGTTAGTTCTGTATCGTCTTTCTCAAGAATATTTGTAACAAGCGAGAATTCATCGTCAATTTTATCCGCTATCTGATTACACACCAGCAGTAGTTTAAGGGGTATAACGACCTGCATTCTTTTCAGAATCTTTAGCCCGGATTCCCAGCTTTCTTTTTTATCTTTTGTTTCCATAGTTTTTAATTTGAAAGTTGTGTAAGAATTTTTTTAACATTAAGATTCACTGTTTTTGCAACCTGTTTTTTTATTAGCAGTAATTCAATGATACCGAGGGCTGAGAGAATTTGTGGTGTTCCAAAGAAACTTGGAACAGTTGAATAATTACTTGGGTCAGAACCCCATTGACCGGAATTAAAATCAGTTGCTATTGTTGCTTCAAATCCATCATATCCTAATTTAATATATTTTGTACTGAAGTTTTTCAACTGAGATAGAGAATCTTTCAATCTGCTTGTGTCACTACAATCAAATAAATAATCTAT
>CAIUQV010000168.1 GCA_903901375.1 uncultured Ignavibacteriota bacterium | reverse complement strand
GATCTATAGCAGGAAAAATAATAAAGTCTCCATTCCTTATCCTGAAGTTTATCCTTACAAGGTTTAAGTATATCAGGGAAAAGTTCGATAGCATCAAAAAGAAGAAAAAAGTAGTGCAGTTCGACGCCGGCAGAAGAAGGTTTATCACTGCAGGTACAACACTTGTCAGCGGTTATGCCTTTGCAGGTGCAAGTATTGGAGCTATTCAGAAAGATAATTATACAGTTGAAGAGAGAACAATAAAGTTAGCTGGTCTGCCACAGGAACAGAAAGGAACGACTATGGTATTGATCAGCGATATTCACAGCGGTCCTTTTATGGATACGGGTTTAATGAGTAATTACGTTGAAGTAATCAACAGTATGAAACCAGATTTGATTTTCATTCCGGGAGATATGACAAACTCTCAGAGGGAAGAAGCCATTCCTTTTGCGAAATCGTTCAGAGAATTAAAAGCAAAGTACGGCGTTTATGCTACTTTCGGTAATCATGATTATTTTAACGACGTTAATTATATCGGCGATGTTATTAATAATGAGACAGGGATAAAACTTCTCAGAAACGAAGCAGTGCTTATAGAAGTAAACGGAAAGCCCTTCAGTATAATGGGAACTGAGGATACTAAAGACAGCGGAGGAAAGAGCAATCCTGTTATCGCTAAATACATTACACAAACTGTTGAAAAAGCAAATATTATTTTCGGTGAAAAGAAAGTTGATTCAGCTAACGTTCCTAAAATCCTTCTTGCACATAAACCTTATGTATTCGATGATGTCAGTGATTTAAACTTCGATTTAATGCTGAGCGGTCATACACATGGCGGACAGGTGGTTTTCTTTAAATTTGGAGATATCAATCTTTCAATAGCAGCAACAGTTCATAAATACATAAGCGGTCTCTATCATAATGAAGGAAAATACCTTTACGTTTCAAGAGGCATCGGAACTGTCGGACTACCTCTACGTTTTAACTGTCCTCCAGAAATTACAAAAATCACTTTGGTATAAGATATTTTTTATATTTTATACACACATCAATCTGTTAATATAATATATTCCCTTTTCCTACCCCAGTCGTTTTATCTTTTTATTCCAGAAAACATAAAATGGTATTCCTATCAGCACAAGCGATAACCCAATTCCTGAATCCCGCGGATTCTGAATAATAGTCACAACTACAAGCGTTATACAAAACAACACAAATATAAACGGCAGTACAGGATATCCAGGCACCTTATAAACCCGCGGAGTATCTTTCATTTTCTTCCTTAGTATAAATACTCCAAATGCACCCGCTCCATAAAAGATAAAACTTGCAAAGATTAGCATATCCGTGAGTTGGTCAAAAGTTCCTGAAAGCACAAGCAAACTTGCCCAAAATCCCTGTATAAGCAGTGATATATGCGGTGTCTTGAATTTACTGTGATGATTACCTGCTGACTTAAAAAACAGACTGTCCTTCGCCATTGCAAAATATATTCTGGATGAAGCCAGAATTGTTCCGTTAGTAGTGCCAAACGTTGATACCATAATCAGTATTGAAATAAACATCGCACCGCCGTTGCCAAGGAATTTCCTCATAACCTCTATTGCAATAATACTGTGTTCAGTTTTTGCAATTCCGATTATTTCGTTCACTGGCATTACATAAAGGAATACTGTGTTTATTAAAAGATAAATGACAATAACGACGGCAACTCCACCGAATAGTGAAAGAGGAATATTGCGCTTAGGATTTTTAACCTCACCTCCGAGATAACCGATATTATTCCATCCGTCGTATGGCCAGAAAGCAGCAAGCATTGCCGCAAACATCGCTCCGAATAGTCCAAGACCTGAGCCATACTGGTATCCGGGCTGTTCAAGCACAGGCGTTAAGTGCTGCATACTTCCTCCGCTGATTGTTAATCCCAGTATTATTATGATTAATATACCGAGTATCTTTAAACCCGTAAACACATTAGTTATAGCACCTCCAATTATCACTCCAAGATAATTTGCTGTAGTAAGAAATATTATTGTTAATATCGTCAGACCTTTCACACCGAATCCCTGAAACGGATAAAATATTCCAAAGAGGGATATCTGTTCCATACCTGCCGACAGATGAGGTAAAGGTATAACTGCATTGACAGATTCTGCAAACACGTATGCAATAGATGCTATGGAAGCCGACTGTATCACTGAGAAACAGCTCCAGCCGTATAAGAACGCAAAGGCGTTACCGTACATTTTCTTGAAATATACATACTGTCCTCCCGGCTCTGCTATTAGTCCTGCTATTTCTGCATTCGTTGCTGCACCTATCATTGTTATTATTCCCGGTATCAGCCAGCATAAAAGTATCAACCCCGGCGAACCAAGTTCGACTGACATCGGAGCTATCTTCTTGAAAACTCCTGAACCAATCATTGAACTTATTACAATCATTAATGCTGTGAATAATCCGAGACGAGTGAGTAATCCCGTATGGTGAGTTTCAGTATGCTTTTTCAATAATATTAAATTTTAATTGCTGTAAAATAATTTCTCAGCTATCAAAAAACAACAACTTAATATATCAAATTTAAAATATCATAAGCCAAACATACTGTTTGAACTTAATTAATTAGCTTTCAGAAAAATAAGTTTTGGGAATTAATATTTAATATTATTGTGAGAATCCGTCTGATCTGTGAATTTCAGAGTTCTATTGGTTTTAAAAGACAAATATATTAATTCTAATATATTTTATTTAAAGAAGACTTGTGCTGCTTTATAAATATCCAGGTCAACTGTCTTCAGTTTTCCAATTGCATCTTCTATTGGAATATCTGTTATGATATTGCTGTTTATCGCACACATTCTTCCAAATTTCTTCTGCTCAACCATTTCTACAGCATAAATCCCAAACCGTGTCCCAAGCATCCTGTCAAAAGCTGTAGGCACTCCGCCTCTTTGTACATGTCCAAGAATTGTTGTGCGTGTATCATAACCCGTACGTCTTTCTATTTCATTAGCAAGAAAATTACTTATGCCCCCAAGCCTTGCCCTTCCGAATTCATCGTACTTCTTATCTTCTTCATTAACGTTAAATTCATCCATAAGAAATTCTGCACCTTCTGCTACTACAATAATAGAAAACAGTTTTCCTTTTATGTAACGCTTTTTTAGTACGTCTATTATGTCGTTAACCGTTACTTTTATTTCAGGAATTACTATTACGTCTGCACCTCCCGCCATACCCGAATACAGAGCTATCCACCCTGCGTGCCTACCCATCACTTCAAGAACCATTATCCTGTGATGCGACTCCGCAGTCGTGTGAAGCCTGTCAATTGCATCCGTTGCAATCTGCACTGCTGTATCAAACCCAAACGTATAATCAGTTCCGCTTATATCATTATCAATCGTCTTCGGCACACCAATTACATTTATACCAAGGTTATGTGCAAGCTGTGCAATGTGCATCGAACCTTCTCCCCCGATAGTTATCACTGCATCAAAGTTTGCACGGTTAATCCTGTTTTGAAGTGTCTCTGCACCGTTCTTCTGCTCGAAAGGAGAAAATCTTGAAGTACCAAGTATCGTTCCGCCGCGGTTCACAATGCCGGCAACTGTTTTTGAATTCAATGCCATATAACTTTCATCGAACAAACCTTTCCAGCCGTTTAAAATACCGACTACTTCATAATCAAGGTCTGTACCTTTGCGCGTGATTGCTCTTATAACTGCATTAAGCCCCGGACAGTC
>CAIUQV010000167.1 GCA_903901375.1 uncultured Ignavibacteriota bacterium | reverse complement strand
CCTAAATAAAGCTCTTCTCTGTGTTACTCTGTGACTTCTCTGTGTTCTCTGTGGTGAACCTCCTATCTTTATTTTTTAATTTTAAAATTCATAATTCTCCTAGTTCCTGACTTCTGGCTCCTGACTTCTGGCTCCTTTCTCTTCAATTCATAATTCAGAACTCAGAATTCATAACTGTCTTCACTTCTATTACTATTTTTTTCCTCAATTTTGCCATCCCGGCTCTTTCCTCAATTCTATCTCCTAAATTCTAACTTCTAACTTCTAAATTCTAAATTCTTACTTGTTTTCACCCGTCACTTCATCTCTTTGTCATTCCTACTCGCGAAGCAGATACGCGAAGCGTCTCTTAGCAGGAACCCATACAATAAACTCCTCAATTCATAATTCAGAATTCTTAATTCATAACTGCTCTTAAATTCTATCTCCTAGATTCTATCTTTTCAATTCATAATTCAGAATTCTTAATTCATAATTCATCTAGGTCTCTCCTTGCGCTCTCCTTGGTCTCTGATTGGTCTCCGGAATACCCCCTCAAAAACCACCCTCAAACACATACTGTAACATACTAAATTTTCCAACGCAAAAATTATCACGGAATGATAATTTTTCACTTTTATTATTATTTCTACTAAATTTAATATTGCTATTTTACATAATTATTTTTAATTTACATTATTAGGGAAAATAGTTTGTAAATAATCTCACCATTACAAACTTCTTCGGATTTATCCGAAATGTGTTGACAAGAACGTGAAATTGGGTGTTAGATATTAAAGAATTATTATCATCACATGATAATGTTCTTTTATAGCTTTCATATATTATTGGTATAAAACATTAAATCACTATTTATGAGTTTTATAGACACAAGATACTCGGTTGAATTGTACAACACAGATTCTTCTTTGGATTTGAGGACTAAAGAGGATGAAATAATATCCGTACTTAAACATATCAAAAAATTATTCATTGGACTTATTCAATACGAAATTAAAAATATTAACCAACATTCAATAATAATAGAAGTAAAAGAGCGAGATGGCGAATGGCATAAGAATTTCGGAAAACTATTAGCAAATGATTATAATATGAGGATTTTTTGTAAAGAAGGACAATCAAACATGATGTTTAAGTGGAGAGATTTTTTATGACATTTAAAAAGGAAAATCTACCCTCGAAAAGAACAAATGTTAGCTTTGTTTTATATGTTTTTTAATATTCATATTGATTAATATTTATATACTATCATTTAAAAATAATATATAATGGCATTAGATTTAAAGCAGTTAGAAGCTGAAATAATTGAGCAATATCTAGAAGACGACAATAATAGACCATGGATAATCGGTTTTAGTGGTGGAAAAGACTCTAGAATGCTTTTGCAAACAGTTTGGATTGCACTAAAAAAGGTTGTAAAAGAATTAAGGAAGAGAGATGTTTACGTTGTTTGCAACGACACACTTGTTGAAAATCCCAAAATAGTACAGTTTAACAAAAAAGTATTAACACAAATTCAAGAATCCGCAGTAAAGCAATCTTTACCTTTGACTGTTGTTGAAACTATACCCAAAATAGAAGAAACTTTTTGGGTTAATTTAATTGGGAAAGGTTATCCTGCTCCTAATAAAATATTCAGATGGTGCACTGAGAGATTGAAAATTAATCCCACAACTAGGTTTATTCTTGACAAGGTTCAAGAAAGAGGTGAAGCAATAATATTACTAGGAACAAGAAGTGATGAAAGCTCAAAACGTGCTCAAAGCATTAAAAGTAATGAAATAACTGGTAAAAGATTAAGAAAACATTTACTTCCAAATGCATGGGTTTATGCACCAATTAAAAGTGTCACAACCGATGAACTTTGGCAATATATGCTGCAAGTTCCTTGTCCATGGGGTTCAGACAATAGAGAATTAATTACATTATACAAAAATGCAAGCGGTGGAGATTGTCCTCTTGTTATAGACAAAACTACACCTTCTTGCGGACAGAGTAGGTTTGGTTGTTGGGTTTGTACTGTTGTTGATAGAGATAAATCTATGGAAGGTCTAATAGAAAATGGTGAAGAATGGATGGAACCATTATTAGATCTCAGAGATCTATTAGCTAAATCTAGAGAAAGTAATTTATATAGATATGAAACCAGAAGAGACGGCACAAGGAAAGAAGGAACGTTAGGTCCATACAGAGAAATATTTAGAGCAGAATTTCTTGAGAAGTTATTAATTGCACAAAAAGAAATTCAAGCAGAACAAGGTGAAGATATTTCGTTTATCACTTATCAAGAACTTATCGCAATTCAAGTTTTATGGTTCAGAGATCATTTTTTTGAGCCGACTGTATCAGATATATACAATAAAGTATATGGTTATGAATTAGACCTAGGAGAAATCAATCAATCGGTAATAAAAGAAAAAGAATTATTAAAAGATGTTTGTCATGATGATCCGGAATATTTTAACTTAATTAACGATTTGTTAACACTTCAAAAGACTAGAGTTTTATTAATGAAAAACCGTGGCCTACAAAATGATTTAGAACAAAGAATTTTAAAACACAAAAAATCCTCTAATTAATGTTTATAAGAAGAATTTCATTAAGTAATTACCGAATATATAAAGGCTTAAATGTACTTGATTTTAATCGTAATCCAAACAAAAATCTGTTCATTGTAGCAGGAAATAACGGATACGGGAAAACTTCTTTTCTTACATCACTAGTTTGGTGTTTGTATGGTAAGAAAATTGCTGAAGTAGAAGAAGCATACAGAAAAGACATAGCAGCTGTTGGAGGTTATAAGAATTATGCGATTAATAATTTAAATAAATCCGCTTTAGAAGATGGACAGAAGTCATATTTTGTTGAAATAGCAATAAGAAACATTAGTATTCCTTTTTTACCATCAGAAGAGGTCGTTATTAAAAGAGAATACAATTACGAAACAGATAAAGAGATAGTAAAAATTACAATTGATGGCTATGAAAATGAATTAACAAAAGAAGTTGGACCTGATATTTTCATAAACGACTTTGTCCTTCCCAAAGAAATTGCTAAATTCTTTTTCTTTGATTCAGAGAAAATAGTAAATATTGCCGAATCAAAATCTTTTGATGAAATGAAAAGTATTTCAAAAGCTTATTCCGAAGTTCTTGGTATTAAGAAATATGAGGACTTAAGAAATAATATAAAAGATTTAAGATTACGATTTAAAAGAGAATCAGCTGGTAAAGATGACAAAAATAAATATGATTTGTTAATAAAAGAACTTGATGAAATAAAAGAGATTATTACTATGCAAAATGAACGGCTTGAAAAACTTAAAGAAGAAAAAGAATCAAAAACCTTTAAATCATTAAATATTCAGGAAAGACTAATCAGAGAAGGGCAAACACTTTCCATTAAAGAACTTACAAGTCTCCGCAAAGAAAACGAAAGACTTTTAGAAAAAGGTCGAGCGATTAAAAAACAACTTAATGAATTACTGGATTTAGTTCCTTTTGCAATTGCAATAAAAAAGCTAGATGAAATAAATGCGCAAATTGAAATAGAAAACGACATTTCAAATGTTAATGTTAATTTTGAAAAGGATATACTTAAGAAAGTAAATGAAACAATTAATGAT
>CAIUQV010000166.1 GCA_903901375.1 uncultured Ignavibacteriota bacterium | reverse complement strand
TGAGTATGCAGTCTTTGAAATACACCGAAAAGTTTATGAGCATACTTCATATCGAAACCAACTCCATTATCTTTTACAAAGAATTCGTAATACTGGGGATAGTTTTCATATCCAACAGCAATTTCAGAAATATCCTTATCAGAAGAATATTTTAATGCATTATCTAAAAGATTAGTCAAAACCAGTTTAAGCAATGCATAATCTCCGAAGACCAAAGGTAATTCCTGAAGATTCCATTTCACATTTCTGTTTCCAATATCAAGGTTTAACTTTTCAATAATCTGATTCACAGCAATGTTCATATCAATATTACTGTTGTGTAATTCTTTCCTTCCGGTTCTGGAGAATTGAAGAAGGTCATCAATAAGAACACCCATTTGCAAAGCAGCTTCGGAAATGTTGTTCATGTAGTGAAGAGCTTTTTCGGGTAAATCGTTATTGAATCTGTTGGTTAATAAATCGACATAACCGCTAATATGCCTTAGCGGCGCACGTAAATCATGAGACACAGAATAGGAAAAAGCTTCAAGTTCTTTATTAGCTGATTCAAGCTGTGCTGTTCGTTCTAAAACCCGTTGTTCAAGAGTTTCATTTAATTTGATTACAACTTCTTCAGACTTTTTACGGTCAGTGATATCAAAAAATGTATTGAGTAATTTTCCGTTGAACACAATACCTGAAATCAGGAATGTTCTTACTAATCCGTCTTTACAGGTAACCTTATATTCTTCTGATAAAATTTCATTACTATTTCCAGAAGCTTTCATAACAGCAGTCTCCCAATTTTGAATTACCCAGTTTCTGTAAGACTCATCGGGGTATGCTTTTAGCCACCATTCTTTTACTGACGGGACTTCCGATTGTGTATAACCTATCAATTGCAAAAACCTGTCGTTCCTGAAAATTATTTCGCCTTCTTCATTCGATAAAGCTACAGGAAGAGGAATACTTTCAAGTAAACCACGGAATTTTTCTTCACTTTCCCTGAGTGCCTCTTCTGCTATTTTCTTTTGCGTAATATCTGCATTAAACCCATACCAAGTGATGCTTCCATCGGATAACTTTTCGGGTGTAGACCTTGACAATATCCATTGAACCGGCTTGCCGGGAATTTGGACTCTGAACTCACAGGTAAAGTATGTAAGATGTTCAGCAGAATATTCAATATCCCTGATAACTCTTTCTGTGTCTTCAGGATACAAAACACTCGCAATAGGTGCAAAGTCATTTATGACATCTTCAGGAGCACAGCCAAAAATATTTCTTATACCTTCTGAAGCCACAGGAACAAAATACGAACCATCTATTCTTCTTGTAAACTGATAAATCAAATCGGGTAAATTAGCAGAGAGTTTTCTGAACTGCAAATCTTTCTCACGAATCTTTTCGGATAACATTTTCTGTTCTGTGATATCATAATTGATTCCTACCATTCGAACCGGCTCTCCGGTTTCATCATTAAACACTTCCCCTTTTGCCCTGCAATAACGTATTGTACCATCAGGCCAAACAATACGAAATTCAGTGTCATATTCCTTTTCACCGAGCAGTGCAAGCTGCGTCTCGTTCTGAGCGAAATCTTTATCAGCGGGATGAAGTCCATTAGCCCATGCATCATAAGCCCCAATGAAATCTTCTTTTTTCAACCCATACAGTTTATACATTTCATCATCCCATAATAAGACGTTATTCTTAACATCCCAGTCCCATATTCCAACCTGAGATGCACGTGTAGCAGTAACAATTCTTTCGTTCAGTCTTTCAATTTCTTCCTCAACCTGCTTACGTCTTGAAATATCTTCAACTACACCAAGATAATAAAGGAACTTATCTTCTGCATCATAAGTTGCCGTTACAGTCAGCGATCCCCAGATTACCTGTTTATCTTTCCTGATATAACGTTTCTCGGTTTTATAAACCGATATTTCTTTATCCATAAGTTTCCTGATATTAATCATATCTTTTGCAATATCATCAGGATGAGTTAAATCTTTAAATGAAAATGTTAAAAGTTCTTCTTCTGCATATCCCATAATATCACAGAAAGCAGGATTTGCTTTTGTAAACATAAAATTCAAATCAGCAATCACCATCCCGAAAGGACCATTTTCATAAAGATTAGAAAATTTGAATTCACTTTCGAATAATCTTTCATCCTGCTGTTTGCGTTCGGTTATATCTCGGTTAGTTCCTCTTCTGCCTAAATACTCTCCGGTTGGGCTTAAAATTGGACTGCAGCTATGACTAATCCATCGTACTTCACCGCTTTTAGTAATGATACGAAATTCAAGTTCGTGAGCGGTATTATCCAAAGCTAAAAACTTCGTATGATGAATAAATTTCTTTTTATCAGCTTCGAATAAAATTCTTTTAATAAGTTCTTTATCATTCATAAATTCATCAGGCGTATAACCGGTAACACGTTCGCAGGCAGGTGATATGTAGTGAAAATGCCCGTCCGGGGAAACCCAATAAATCCAGTCATCAGAATTATCAGATATTAAACGGTATTTTTCTTCGCTTTCGCGAAGAGCAATTTCTGCTTTTTTACGTTCAGTAATATCGATGGAAAGAATAAACACACCTTCATTAACAGGTTGAATACTCAGGTCGAACCAACCGATGCTTCCATCAGGAAAAACAAATTCATTAATAAAATGACTGGATATTCTCTCTTCAAGAGTTTGCTTTATGATTTTAAATACTTCAGTGCTTTCAATACCCGGCCACATATCCATGTATCGTTTACCGATCAGCTCGCTATTAGGTCTTCGGTTATGAATTTCAGCAGAACGGTTCAGATAGATATATTTCCAGTCAAAACCCAAAACCTGACAACCTTCAAGCATCTGATCGAGTGCACTGCGGGAACGCTCTTCACTTTTCTTTAATGCTTCATTAAGCTGCAACTGTTCAAGCTTCTGATACGTCGTATCGCTAATAAGCTGAGTCATATTCAGTAAAAAATCCATAGCGATTTTTACTTTTTCCTTCGAAACAACAGGAACACTTTCAAGAGCCTTCAAATATTCAATCTTATCAAAATTATGCTTTTCAGCCTGCTTAGCAAAAAATCCCCAATCAGGTTCTTCAAAAAAGAACTGCCCCGAAAATAAGTTTGCAATATGCTGTTCATTAATTATTATAGGTACTGCAACATCTACGAGACCGTTTAAACATTCATAGAAGTGATATTTTTCACCTTCATTTAATTTGGCAGCCAATACTGTATCACTAACTGTACATCTTTGGGAAGTAATGGGATTTTTGCGATGAAATTCTGTGCAGATTTGTCTCCAGCCTGATTTTGATAAAACTTTGCCATCAAGATCCAAAATTGCAGTTACAAATCCGGTAGATTTATTGAACCCTTCAAGCAGTGTATCAACTTTTTCAAAATCTATTAAATCCAAAATATTAATATTCATAGTGATAAAATTTGGAGATAATAATTACAAATTATCCTGATAAATTTATAAAGAATTCCTTTACTGTGATAAAATAATTAAATTTTATAATAATATCAAAGATATACAAAGGACACTGTAAGTAAAATCAGGGAATTAATTTCCGGGAATAAGTATTAATTAAATTAATACACAGATTAATCAGGAATAATAATGAAAACTATATTAACGGTACTGTTATTTTTGTTCTGCGGATTAAGTTTTGCGAATATGGCATCTCCTTACAGGGACGGGACGAAGGTTGCCAATGC
>CAIUQV010000165.1 GCA_903901375.1 uncultured Ignavibacteriota bacterium | reverse complement strand
GAAAATCCTTTTTAATGATTACACCCTTTCCTTTTATTCCTTTAAAAAGTTCTTCGGGTGAGCGGGGTTCGAATAATTCCGGAGGAGAAAGGACTGACACTTCATAGTTAAGTCCGGATAATTCTTTAACGGTTACGGGAGAAAAACGCGGGTCTCTTGATACCGCGGAAATGGCATTATCAATCAGACTATTGTACAATGTATCTACGGGTTCAATTGTACCGATACACCCCCGTAATTCATCGTCAGTTTTGACTGTGACAAAACAGGCAAGTCTTTTTTTAAACTTTGATGAGTAATTTTGTTCAGAATATCTTTTACCTGTCTTAACGAACATTTCTGCGGCATTCTTTGCGATGCTAATCATTGACGACTGTTCGTCTTCAGAAAAATATTCCGCGGGGTTGTCTTCATAAAACACAATCGCTGAATACCCCACTACAGAACTCCTGTCTGAAACAATATCTCCTGAGTTTTTGTAATCAAGAAGTTTAACTTTCCAGTTCTTCCTTTTTGCAAGCTCTGCTAAAGCGGCAACGGCATATGGAGAATCTATTTCTGCTTTTCTGATTCCTTCAGAATCGAGATTCAGAATACAATTGATTGAGTGATTATCTATTTTTACTGCATAGTTATATTTATTAAAATGGCTCAAATCTACAGATGCAACTATTACAGAATCCTTTTGCGAATACTTTTCCAGAAGTTCAGAGAATTGTTTGTGATCCGTCTTTCCGACAATTACCGGCAGTATTTCAAAATTATCTAATACCTTTTGAAGGAATGGAATTTCTATTTCTATTGAATGTTCTTCGTTGTCTGCTTCGTGTATAGAGGAAACGTTCTGCTCTTTGATAAATTCTTTTATATCCTCCGAAACCTTAACCATTCCAAGAGGAGAATTATAGTAACTATAATCTATGACACAAGCGCCTTTTAGCGGATATCTGTGTGCGGTACCGAGTATAATAACTTTTCGAGTGGATTTATTAATCTGTCTGAAAGCGTGTGCCGCGGTTTGTCCGGAGAACATGTACCCGGCATGAGGGACAATAAGTGCCTTAACGTTCAGGTTGAGGTATTCCACTTTATCCAGATACTTGTTTATAGTTTCAGACAATTCAGAGGGATTGCCCGGATACCAGCTTCCAGCAAACGCAGCTTTACGGATACCTCGGCTCATAATATTATAATTATTTTATTATTAACTCTGGTCTGAATTCAAAATGCATGGTGTCGTAGTGGTACCATTTGCCACCCCAGACAAAACCATACTTTTCAAATACTTCTACAATCTCAATAGGGATTTTATTCTTGTACGTCATTGATTTATCCCATTGCCAATAATCAGAGTAATCTGTATTGATATCTATAGCAATCCCAAAAGAGTGCGCGCTGTACCTATCAGTACCGGCAATCTTCCGGTAGTTGAAAGTGCCCGCAGTTCTTTTGAAATACTTATGAAATTCGGATGGAAGTTTTTCGAGTTCGGCAATAACAGATTTAAACTGTTCATCAACTCCATTTACAGTGCTGACCTGAACACTTGTACCAAACCAATTGATAGTTGTCAGGTTACTCATAACAGCTGACTTTGAATCACCATACATTTTTCTGAAAAAAGGTTCATTACGAATTCTGCCGGGTTCGAAATTTTTAGCAGGGGGTATATCCCAATTGGCACCTAATTTATATTCCTGTGAAAGCATGTCTTCTATATCGGGATTATCGAGCAGGTCTTCATAAGATTTATCTTTACCGTCGTCGTAAACCATTGTCGTTCCGTCTTTCCAGTATATTTTATTATTCTCTGCTTTTTCAATAAAATCAGGGTATGCATTTACGAGCAACTGCATTTTGTCAAGAGGTTTCCTGATTGAATCCTTCTTTTGTGTTATATCAGATTTATTATCTTTATCTTGCTCTACGCTTTTAGTTTCGCCGCAATTGAATGAAAACAGAAGCGGTATGAATATAATTATTAACAGCAGTTTTAGTTTTTTAGTCATTATATGTTTCCTTTATACACGAAATTTAAGTATTGTTTTGCTTTATCATAAAAGCTGTTTATTAATTTTATCGGTGTTATTTCAAACTCCATTTTGTAATCAGGGAAAGCCCGTGATAAATGAAGTACGATGTTCTTATCGAGAGAGGACAGGTATTTACACATATCTTCGAACTCTTCCTTGTTGTCGTTTGCTCCTTTTATAAGCAGCATTGTTACTTCCAGATGTTTATTGTGTTTAACTATAGTTTCGATAGTTTGTTTCGTTGTTTCAATTTCTCCGCCGCAAATCTTTTTATAGAAATCCGGATTAAAAGATTTTAAGTCTATGTTAAATGCATCTATGTAGTCAATCAGCATAAGAAGGGGCTCCTCGTTTATCTGTCCGTTGGAGACCATAACTGTTTTAATACCTTCAGCCCTGCACAATACAGCAACGTCGAACATATATTCAAAGAATACAGACGGTTCGTTGTAAGTGAATGCAACAAATTTGTAACCGTGCTGTTTACATAAATCTAAAATACCTTCGGGTGATACTTCTTTTAGTCCCTGAAAGGAAGATACATCAAAGTCCTGACTGATACTGTGATTCTGACAGAACTTACAATCAAGGTTACAGCCAAGCGTGCCGACCGAAAGAATAACTTCGCCGGGATGAAAATGATACAGTGGCTTTTTCTCAATCGGGTCGAGATGGATTGCAACAGGTTTTAAATAGGTCAACGCATATAGTTTGCCGTCGATATTTTCCCGTACGCCGCAGACACCAGTTTTGTTTTCCGAAATCAAACAATTCTGCGGACAGAGCAGACATCTTAGCTTTCCGTTATTTTCAGCAATATAAAAAGAAGCTTCTTTCAAGCTTAGAGATTCCTTAATAAATAATCTGTAATTCTTCTGAACAAATGATAACGCGTGGTACCTCCGCTTATGTTATGATTTCTGTTTGGATAAACCTGCATTTCAAACTGCTTGTTTGCTTTGATTAGAGCATTTACAAATTCCATAGTATTCTGGAAATGTACGTTGTCGTCGGAAGAACCATGAACGACAAGAAGGTTTCCTTTCAGATTATCGGCATAAGTTACGGGTGAATTTTCATCGTATCCCGCAGGATTATCTTTAGGAAGACCGAGATATCTTTCTGTATATATATTATCGTAATACCTGAAATTTGTAACAGGTGCCACTGCAACTGCTGTTTTAAAATAATCAGCACCCGCTGTTATACACAAGGCTGACATATATCCACCAAAACTCCACCCCCAGATTCCTATTCTGTTTTTATCAACGTAGGGCAGGGAAGCAAAATACTTAGCGCCTTCAATCTGGTCGTTCAGTTCGAGCTTACCCATTCTGCCATAAATCTGTTTTTCAAACTCAGAGCCTCTTGCACCAGTTCCACGTCCGTCAACACAGGCAACTATATAACCTTTCTGACATAACATCTGATACCATACATAATCAAAATATCCGAATGTGTTTGTAACAGACTGAGAGCCCGGTCCGCCGTAAACGTACATAAGGACGGGATACTTTTTGTTTGGGTCAAAATCCAAAGGTTTCATAGTCCAGCCGTTAAGTTCCACGCCGTCAGAAGTTGTGAATTTAAAAAACTCCTTTGACGTAAACTTATAATCCTTCATCTTTTCGATTAACTCTTTGTTGTCGTTCAGTACTTTTACAAGTGAGCCGTCTTTTCTTTTTAGTTCATAATAACCCGGTGTGTTTGCGTCTGAAAAACTTGCAACATAATATTTAAAACCTGAACTGAAGATTGCGTTATTAAATCCGGTTTTATCGGACAGCTGTTTTTTATTTCCTCCGTCGAGATTAATTACGCATACATCTTTATTGATGCCGTCGGGACTAAAGGCTGTAAAGTAAACTGTTCCGTTTTCTTCGTCAACGCCTTTAAGTTCTGACACTTCGTACTTACCGCTTGTTATCTGGTTAGTAATTTTACCGTTTTTATCGTGAAGATAAATATGAGCAAAGCCGTCGCGGTCGCTGATTCTTAAGAACTTTCCATCTTTTAAGAATGTGAGGTCATATGATTCGCTTATGTAGTATTTGTTTTCTTCCGAGAAAACAACTTTAGAATTACCTGTAGAGGCATCTGCGAAAAGAATATCGAGTTTGTTCTGAAGTCTGTTTAATCTAAACACTGACAGAACATTTGCATCATTTGTAAATTTAATACGCGGGATATACTGGTCTGTGTTGCTTCCTACGTCAACCTTTGTCGTTTTTGAATTTGTTAAATCATAAACCCAAACGGTGACAACAGAATTGTCTTCGCCTGCTTTAGGATATTTGTATTTAAACTCTGCAGGATAAAGGTCGCCGTAAAAGGTCAT
>CAIUQV010000164.1 GCA_903901375.1 uncultured Ignavibacteriota bacterium | reverse complement strand
TAAAATTATTAATATAAATTGAACCTTAATGGCACAAAATTTGTAATATTATTAGCAACGAGTTTAAATAGAAAGGGTAGAAGTTGAGTAAATATGTTTTACATATTCGTTTATTATTATTATTGTTTGTAACAGTAACTACTGTTGCAAACTCTCAGGATTTATTATCTCTTAAAAAGATTGATTCAGAATCTAATTCTGCTCCAAGTCTTTCAAAAGGTTTTTCTACTGACCTCTTAAGCACTGATACTATTCCAAATCGTAATTCTGTCGATTTACTGAATAAAGGTTATAATTATATAAATAACAAACAGTACAACGAAGCTATTTCGGTTTTTAATACTTATCTCCAGACAAACCCAAACGATACAAGGATTCATATGCAGCTCGGTTATTTGTACGATGCTGTCAAAAAATATGCTAATTCTTACAAAAGTTTTGAATATGTTGCAGATTTTTCTAACAATCCTGATGAAGTTGATAAAGCAAGAACTTCCATGTATTATATGAAAGACCTTATGATTAAAAACTCTGTAACCTCTTTCGACCTTTACTTTTATAATTTTTACGATTCATATTACCAGAACTATGTAGCTAATCTGCTCACACATATGAACGTAAGAGTTTCTAAAGGTATTTATATGGGACCATATCTTGAAACTTATCTCGATTCAAAGTCAAAACCTGATTATATCCTTAATGACAGATTCTTTGACTTCGGTGGTTTTACTAAGTTTCAGATAACAGACTGGATGAACTTTGAAGTTAGAATCGGTTATGTCAGGGAAATTGATTTCAAAAAGAATAGTCTGAGCTTTAAACCTATTCTCTCAATGGGTAAAAGACTCGGAACCGCAAGCTTCTATAAAGATAGAAAATCTAATAAAACGGAAAACTTTTATTTCGATGTTTATGCCGCAACTCTGTACGATTATAAGTTCAGAAATGTCTTCGGTAATGTTCTGACTAAGGAAGTCCTGAGATATTTACTCGGCGGATATTCTTACATGGAATTTTATATGAAGCAGGAGTTTGCACTCGATACCAAAAAATTGGATTATAACAATTATGTTGACCTTGGTGCCGGTATTGCTTTTAAACCAAACCTGAACAGCTTTCCAGTGTTTTTCCTCGAAGGTCTGAACAGGAATTTTGTTGTCGGTTCAACCGGTGAATATTTTTCAGGTGATATGAGAAATATTTTTACCGTCAGAGCCGGATTTTTAATTTACTATAACGCGAAATTATGATATACGATATATTTCAAATTCTGTTATGGGTTACTGCCATCATGCTTTTCATCAGCGGAATCGATGATTTATATCTCGATTTGCTGTACTGGATGCAGAGAAGAAAATACAAGAAGAAACTTCCTGATTTTTCGGATATGTTTGATAAACCCGAAAAACCTATTGCTATTTTTCTCGGTGCATGGAATGAATCGTCCGTGATCGGTAGAACTCTCAGTTACGCTGTAAGAAACCTGAATTATACTAACTACAGGTTCTTTGTTGGTTGCTATCCGAACGACCCTGAAACAATCAGAGTTGTACAGGAAATTTCTAAAAAAGAACCAAGAATTATTCCGTGTATAAATAATCTTGACGGGCCTACGACTAAAGCTGATAATTTAAATACTCTTTATGCAGGTCTGATTGAATACGAAAAGCATTACGGTGCTTTCGATGTTATTCTCGTTCACGATGCTGAAGATTTTATTCATCCGAATTCTCTGAAGTTGTATAATTTCCTCCTCGGATATAAAGGTTATCACGCGGTTCAGATTCCAGTTATTCCTATCAAGAGTAAACTCGGTAAACTGTTCCATAGAACATACTGCGATGCCTTTGCAGAAGTGCACACAAAAGATATGATTGTAAGACAGGCGATGGGTACTTTTATTCCTTTTGCTGGTACTGGTATGGGATTCCATAGAAAAACTTTCAATTATCTTGAAAAGTATAATTATGATGTCGAAATGAAAAAAGTGAATAAATTCAGTTTCGACGATCCGTTTAATACACAGTATACTGAAAAAAGGATTCTTAAAAAAGATGAAGTCGTTTTTTCAGAAGAGGAACTCACTTTCTATAACGATGAAAGAGTTAAAGGAAATATCAACGTAAACGATACAAGCTATCATGAAGATCCGTTCCATAGCCTCAATGACTATAATCTGGAAGGCGGAAAAAGAGTGCCTGAATCTGTTAAAGGATTTACTTTTATGTTCATTGCTATGGTCCTCGGATGGGTTTCTTTCCTTGTTTACACCGGACAGACTGATGCCCAGCAGAATATAATTACAAGTAATGATATAATAGAGAAAATAAGTTTATCTCCGAACGATGCAAGTGCTAAGAATAATGATAAGAATAGTCTTTTTAATAAATCTGAATTAACAAGTTCAAAGGAAATCAAAGACGGAATTATAAGTCTTAATAACGGTTTCTCAGACAGTAAATATAATGTGTTCTATTCTAAGAATAAGGATAATGAATTTACGATTCAGGAATCTTCATGGAGCTCTGAGTTATCAGCTAAAAACAGAGTTGATGTCCTGAACAGTACGGGTATTTTTAAAAATAGAAATGTTCAAGTACAGCCGGTTAAAATTAACAATGAGAATGTCTACAGAGTCAATATATCTAAGTACGACAATCTTGATGAAGCACGGGAAGATGTTTCTAAATTTAAGAAACCGGTTCAATAAAGTTTAATAAGAAAGGGTAAATTAACAATATGTCTCCAACAGAAAATCAAGATATCTTTCACGACGAAAACGATTATTCAAATGGATATTTGAATAATTCGCAGTCAATTGACGATAAGATAAAGGAAATTGAAAATAGAATTCGTAATCTTTACGAAAACAAAATTCCAGAATTTCTTAATGCTCCTAATACTCAGAAAGATGTTTCACCGGTCAGTACTAAATTAGAAGGTGTAAATCAGAACATTAAACAGTTCTCTTCAGAGGTTAAGACAAGAACTCCGGAGATGAGCAGTGTCAGTGCATCTGTTAAAAAAGAAGCTCTCGTTGGTAATATCAGCGATTTGGAAACACATCAGGAATTGACTGCTGCTCTCGCAGAAATTGAAGCAAAAATTAACAGCCTTAATTCTCAGACTTCTGATAAACCTGCTGCAGAACAGAAATTCGATGATAAAGTAAATGAAGCTTTCAAAAAACTTGAGAGCAAAATAGAATCTACCGATACTGATCTTCATAAGAAGCTTTATGATAGTTTTTACGAAGAAACCTCAAAACCTGAAGTAAAAGAAAATATTGTTAAAGATAAACTGGAAAGAATTGACGAACAGATTAAAGATATTAAGAATAGTATATCTTCATTATATTCAGAACAGAAAGTCGTTAGTTCTTCAGCTGTTGAAGGCAGACTTAAACAGATTGAAGAAAAACTTGACGATGAAAAACCTAAATCGAAAATCGTTCCTCATGGAGCAATCACTCTTCGCCCGAAAGAAAAGAAAGAAGGTCTTTTCAATGATGCAAATCTGACAGAAGATTATGAACTCGGTTTCAGGTTCTATCAGCTTGGGTTCAAGACAGGATTTTTCAACGTTAAACTCGATAAAGATGACGAAGCATCCAGAATCGCTACCGCAGAATTCTTTCCGAATACATTCTGGTCTTCTGTGAAACAAAGGTCAAGATGGGTTGCCGGTATTGTATTCCAGAACTGGAAAGCACACAAATGGTCTGGTAATACTTCTACAAAGTATTTTCTCTTCAGGGATAGAAAATCTATTTTCAGTTTCTTTAGTGCTTTTCTTTCAAACATCGTTATCATTTACCTCTTGTATTCTGTAATTGCTAAAGTATTTAATTGGCCGCACGTTACTTCGCTCGTCAGACATAGTTCAGTTTTATGGTGGCTTATGATTGCAAATCTTTTCTTTATGATTTCAAGATTGTCTCACAGGTTTGTGTTCACTTACAACTGGTACGGTTTTAAATACGCATTCTTCAGTATTTTTAGGCTTCCGCTTGATACGATTATCAATTTCTTTGCAATCGCAAGATCGGTAAACGTTTACAAAAATACTAAATCAAAAACAAAAGTAGTCTGGGACTCTACCACTCACTACTAATAGATTATTAAAGTTAATAAACTCAACAATTAGACGTAAAGATTGTTGTTTAAGAACATGTTTTGCAAATTTTTGAAAAATTAAATATAAGATATACAGTTAATGGCTGACAAAAATAATATTTTAATCGTTTTAGGTACAAGACCGGAGATTATAAAACTATTTGTTTTATACCGTGAGTTAAAAAAATCCAATGAGTTTAATCCGATACTTTTTAATTCTGCGCAGCAGACTATTTCTGAAGATATACTTTCGTATCTTGACCTGAAATTTGATATGACAGCAGAAGAAATTCCTAACAGAAGTGCTGACCTTGAACTATTTGTTGCCCATTTATTGCAGGACTTAAACAGACAGTTTGTTAAAGCAGAATCCGGTCTCAAGGCATCCGATATTTCAGGTGTTGTTGTTCAGGGAGATACTGCTTCTGCATACACAGGTGCAATATGGGGATTCCTGAATCAGATTCCTGTATTTCACGTTGAAGCAGGCTTAAGAACTTTCGACCAGTTAAATCCTTTCCCCGAAGAGTTTTTCAGAGAATCAATTGGCAGAATATCAAGCTTAAATTTCTGCCCGACTGAAATCAGTTACGGTAACTTGCTTAGAGAAGGTGTAAACAAAGAAAAGTGTCACATCGTTGGTAATACTATCAACGATGCTATCGTTACATTATTAAATGAAAATAAAATTACAGAATATCCTGAAAAAGACTATATATTAAGTACTCTTCACAGAAGAGAAAACTGGGATAAAGTACAGGATTATTCTTTTGTTCTTAATAAATTACTTAAAGAAAATAAAACAGGTCGTAAGATTATTCATCTTCTCCATCCTAATCCGGCTATCAGGAAAAGTTTTGCCGCAGGTCTCGAAGGTGGAACACACGAAAACCTTATAATCAGCGACCCCGTGAATGATTATTTCCAGATGCTCGGAATGGTTAGAAATGCTCATACAGTGATTTCTGATTCCGGTGGTTTGCAGGAAGAAACTCTTTTCTTTAATATCCCTTGTGGTATTATGAGGAAAGTTACTGAAAGACCTGAAGTACTGGACAAAAATGCCAAGTTGTTAAATTTTGATTATAATGAAGTATCAGGATTTATAGATTATGCTGAATACTATAAGAATAACGTTGATAAGGAATTCGATTATACATTCGGGTATGGTGACACGAGTGTTAAAATCTATGAATTATTAAAAAACTATTATAAAAATTAAATAAACTGAATTATGAAAACAAAGGTTAATATCTACACTTTAGTTCTTGCAGCTGTTTTCGTTATTGCTTTAACAGGTTCAGCATTTGCTCAGGACTTTGTTAAAAATAGCAGAACTGAAAGCTATAAGTTGCCGCAATTACCTAATCTTATTAAGATTCTCGATGAGAAGAATAATATTGTCAGGGATAATCCATTATCAACTATAAAACAGGATTTCTTTCTAACATTGAGAGATAATGTACAGCTCGATGCTTCAAAGTTTTATCCTTCTACACCAAACCCGTATCTGCCAAACGGCTATCCGGTTGTAATAATGGTTCATGGTTATGGTGACAGAAAAGAAACTCTTGAGGGTTTTGCATCTGCTCAGGCAAATTACGGATATGTTGTTTACACATTCAGCGTCCGTGGACAGGGAAATTCCGGTGGTCTTTCTGAACTTATAAGCAGAACTGAAGCTCAGGATTTAATAGAATTCGTTAATTACGTAAAGCATGATAATACCGTTACCGGCTCCGATACTGCTAACGTCTTAATTATGGGCGGCTCGCAGGGAGGTATGCTTCCATACATGGCTGCATCTATGGGTATGAACGTTAGAGCTATTATATCTGCCGTCGCTTCACCCGATTTTGCCACAAGCTGGATTGAAAACGGTTCCATCAAAATGTCTTTATTATGGACTATCGAATACACTCCTGATACTGCAAGATATTCAAAAACAGTTGACAGAATGTCTAACTGGGTATATTCAAATCAGGTGGATAAATATGACAGTCTTGCAAGATGGCTTCCTTTAAATCGTGATTTCAGTAATATTATCGCAAACAATAAAGTTCCTATCGTGCTTGAAAATTCGTGGCAGGATATGTTCTTTAACTGTCTCGGGAACATTAATGGTATTCCTGTTATGAAAGCTCCTGTACGTTACTATTTTGGAGCAGTTACAGGCCATGGTGGTGACACGTCACCTACCGAAGACCAGTGGCATATGAACTTTTTCAATGAGTGGTTCTTATACTATTTGTTCCCAAGTTCATACTATCCTGGACTTGCTGATTTATTAACTCGTCCGAAATATCATTATGCATTCACAAGTTTCCCCGAAAACGGGAATATGTGGTCATTCGTACACGATAGTTCTGATGTTTATCCTCCTGCAGGTTCTTCAACGATGAGACTCTATTTTAACACAAATAAAAAGTTACTTAAAACAGTTAATCCGAATCAGACTCAAACATATTCGCTTACAAGTACAATAAAGAACTCATACAACATGACTCAGATTGTTGACGATGAATTCAAAGGAACAAGATTTACTACTAACTTTAAAAAGGATTCTACTGTATTCGAATCAAATCCGCTTCCGGCTCAGATGAAATTGTTTGGTACTCCGAATATGAAACTCGATTTTATCTCAAATAATGCTGTCTCACAGTTCAATTTTCAGATTTACGAAGTCAGCAGTACTGGTGTCTCAAAATTTATTACCACTATCACTGCCACTTACAGAAAAGATAATAAGAAGCGTAAGCAGGTAACAATCACTGGTAATTCTCACGCACATATTTTCCAGGCAGGAAGCAAGATTAGAGTTATTATGACTAACCTCGACCAGCGCTGGAACTATCCGTTCCTCGGAACGAATCCTTTTGTATTACCTGTTATGAACAGTTATACTAATAAAATTTATTTGAGCTCAAACTCATACATAGATTTCCCGATTATCGGTACAGCTCCTTTCAGTCCGTTGGCTTCAACTGAAGAGGGAACCGTCTCTGCTGTTAAATTTGAGTTATCGCAGAATTATCCGAATCCGTTCAATCCTGTTACTAACATTAAGTTCTCATTACCGGAGAGTTTTGTTGGAAACGTTATGCTGAAGGTATTCGATATTACAGGTAAAGAAGTTGCAACTCTTATCAATGGCAATATGAATAGTGGTAACCATAATGTATCATTCGATGCATCAGCACTTTCAAGCGGTATCTACTTCTATAAAATATCCGCAGGAAGTTATACTGACGTTAAGAAAATGACATTAATAAAATAATTTTAATACAGAAAAGCCGGTTAATTACCGGCTTTTTCATTTATACTCTTAAGTTTAGATTGTTATAAATAAAATTTGATTTTAATCTGCACTCACAATGTTTGCAGTCATAAGTGTTTTGAATAAGTAAGGGGTAATTTGGGATTAATGTAGAAATGTGGGGATTATATCTTTTTAGCATTAACTCCCTTGGGTAAGGCGGCAGAACTCAATAGTTCTGCCGCTTTTTTATTAATTCATTTTTATAAATTTTTAACTTGTTTAATTGTGTTTAATTGTCGAAATTTAATAAAATAAAAATCAGGAGTTAAATAAAGGTATAGCATACTAATTTTCCCAAATGTCTAAAAAATAATCGAATGAAAGCAATTAAAAGCATTTTAGTATTAGTAAGCATTTTTTCATTTTTCATCGCATTGTCTTCGTGCGAGAATACGGTGACAAATAGTGGTACCCCGCTTCCTCCTGATAACTTCATTTTATATGCGTGGGATTATTCCGACTCGTATTACTTCGTTGATACTCTTTACAGACGCTCATTCCTGGAGTATTACAGAGATACAATGACTACTTATCTGATGGCGAATTCAATAATTGAAAGTACGCAGCCGCTTGAAGTATGGGTGCAGTGTGATGTAAATACTGCTGATAAAAGGATATGCGCTGGCAAGGTGATGCTTGAAGCAAGACCGCCGCAGGGATACGACACTTCAGTTACGAATCCCGGAAATGACAAGTTCACCGGATATTTCAGGAAATTATTACCTTCGGAATTTTATCACAATAATCTTGCAGGGTTTATCGGTTTAAATATTTCCATTCCCGAAAACTATCGCGTTGGTGTGGTTTACCAGAATTATTCATATCAGATGTTTGGAAAGGGATATATGGAAACTCTTCCGACCGATACAATTATTCTAAAATTAGTTAAAATTGATTATCCTCATCCTTACGAAAGTCCGCTTGCTTGGAAACTGAAGATGAAGAATGTTTACAAAATTCCATTTACAAATCTTCAATCTTCTACTACTATAAAAACAGTGTTCAACGACAACAATGTTTATCGCGATACTATAACAGGTTATACAACTCCGTTGATTACTATGCTTAAGCTCGACAAGGTGAATAACACGACATTATTACCGCCGCCCGATGGAAAGTTCGACTGGAAGACAGGTAAAACTATTTTTCCTGAAAATGGCTGTTTAGTTTTTCCTACGCTCGAACCTTATGGAAGTGATTTGCCTTTGTCGCAATATGATTCCAATTATTGTTATTTTGAATTATATTCACAAAGTAAAATTACAGCAAGAATGAGTAATAAGGCAGGTTATTACGCAATAAAAGGCAACGCAGTTTATTAATTGTTTGAATCTGTTTGTATTTATAAATAATTATAATCGTTATGCTAAATAAAGTAAAATCCGGATTCTTTTCAGTTAAGATACTGTTTTTAGCGTTTATAATGATGATATCAATAAACTTAAATGGACAGTGGCTGAAGATGTCTGATGGTCTTCTTCAAAGTGATTTCGTATCTTCCTTATGTACAAACGGAAATTATATTTATGCTGGAACAACCAGTGGAGTTTATTTCTCAACAAATTACGGAGAAAACTGGATAAAAACTGCTTTGAACAATCAAGTTGTCACAGTAGTTGCAGCTCAAGGTAATAATATCTATGCGGGGACTAATAATGGAATCTATCTGTCAACTAATAATGGGTATAACTGGATTCTTGCAGGCTCAAATATTCGTAATGTACTTTCCTTTTGCGTTAGCGGAAATTATATTTTTGCTGGTACAGATGCAGCAGGAGTTTTTAAATCTTCAAATAACGGTATTACTTGGAATCAGACTTCATTAAATAATCGTTTTATCTGGGCTATTGCTAAAAAAGAGATTTATCTATTTGCAGGTGGTGATGGTTATTTTTCATCTACAGATTTTGGTACAACTTGGAGTCAGTCTTATTTATATAATATGATTACATCAATCGCGATTTATGGAGACTTTATTTATGGCGGTACTAATGGGTTTGGAGTTTATTTGTCGGTAAACAATGGCATCACATGGACTCAAACTGCCTTAATTAATAAAAGTATTTATTCACTTTCGGTTTTCAATAAAAATATCTTTGCAGGATTGGTAGGCTCTATTTCAGATACCGCGGGAGTCTATTTGTCAACAAATTATGGAAACAACTGGATTAATACTAATCAGGGTTTGAATTTTAACGCTTCAGTCAGATCTTTACTAATTGTAGGAAATTATATTTTTGCAGGTGCTGAACTAAATTCTGTCTGGCGTCGTCCACTTTCGGAATTAGTTGAAGTACAAAATATCGGTACTGAAATTCCATCAGCATATTCATTGGGACAAAACTATCCGAACCCATTTAACCCGACAACTACGATAAATTTTACCGTACCCCAGGTGTCATCCCCGCATGGTGTTGGCGGGGATCTCGTCCAATTAAAGGTATATGACGTAATGGGACATGAAGTTAAGATACTTGTGAATGAATCACTAATGCCTGGCTCTTATGAAACTGCATTCGATGGATCTAATCTTACATCAGGCATTTATTTATATCAATTAACTATCGGCAATTACAAAGAAACAAAAATAGCAATCCTAATTAAATAGTATTATTCACATATTTCGTATTATGCTCATTAATTGATTACAATTCAATCAATGTAGTTCTAGTTTGTTATAACATTTTTTGCTCTGATTTCCTTTCAATTTTCACATTTATTTGAATTCGTGTCTATATCATATATTTAGTGTTTTTAGTGGTTGATCTTTTCGTGCTTTCCTCTATCAACTGACAATAAAGTAAATCTGTTTTTACTAATATCCACACCTGTATCTGGTCTGTTCAAGTGTTAATCACCTTCATTTACTATAATTCATTTTTTTATCTGAAATTGCATTTATACTTCATATCAATTTAAGTATTTTAACAGAATATGGTAATTTTAGAAAATATTTCGGTTAGTTTTGGTACCCGTAAACTGCTAGATAATGTTAATTTGCGTGTCGGTGGAAAAGATAGGGTTTCTCTCGTCGGTGTTAATGGAGCAGGGAAATCTACGCTCCTGAAAATCATTACTGGCGGTTTTAATCAGGATAGCGGTAAAGTGATTAAATCACACCATTCCACTGTCGGATATCTCCCGCAGGAGACTGTCAGACTTAAGGGCAAAAAGCTCTTCGATGAAGTTTACGATTCAGTTGAACGAATCAAGAATATTGAGGATGAAATCCGCGATATCGAAGCCGAAATGAAGTTATTCGATAATACCGAAAGTGATGATTATATTGACCTGCTTACCACTTATTCCGAGCTTCAGGATCAGTTTAGTTTACTTGAAGGCCATAAGCTTAAGTCTCAGGTAGAAAAGATACTTATAGGTCTTGGTTTTGAACAGGATGAGTTTGAAAAGGATGTTGAAACTTTTAGCGGTGGCTGGCAGATGAGAATTGAACTTTCCAAACTTCTTCTGCAAAATCCTACTGTGTTATTGCTGGACGAACCTACAAACCATCTCGATTTTGAATCACTGATTTGGTTTGAACGATATCTAATTAATTACAAAGGTGCAATTGTATTGGTTTCCCACGATAAAGAGTTTCTGAATAATATTTCTAACAAAACCATTGAGATTCACAACGGTGAAATGACTACTTTCAGCGGTAATTACTCTTTTTATATCACTGAAAAGGAAAAACGTAAGGAATTGCTCGAAAATCAGTACAGAAATCAGCAAAAGTACCTTCAGGAACAGGAAAAATTTATTGAAAGGTTCAGATATAAGGCAACTAAAGCCCGGGCGGTTCAAAGCAGAATTAAGATGCTCGATAAACTTGACAAAGTTGAACTTGAAGATGAAGCTGCAAAAATAAGGTTCAGATTTCCTCCCGCAGTTCATTCCGGGAGGATTATGGTTGAAATTGAAGGTCTTACTAAAACCTACGACAATGTTAAAAACGTTCTTGAAAATGTTGACCTTACAATCGAACGTGGTGAGAAAATTGCCATCGTCGGTAAAAACGGAGCAGGGAAATCAACTCTTACAAGAATCATTGCCGATACTGAAAAATATAATTCAGGAGTCGTAAAGTTTGGTTATAACGTCATCCCCAAATATTTTGCTCAGAATCAGGCAGACGAAATGAATCCTGATAAAAATGCGCTCGAGATTATGGAAAGTGCTAACAGCACTGAAACGCAATCTGCTATCAGGAATATTCTTGGTGGTTTTCTTTTCCATGGAGATGATGTATTCAAAAAAGTCGGTGTGCTTTCAGGCGGTGAAAAATCACGTCTTGCTCTCGCTAAGATGCTTATCGAACCTTCTAATTTACTCATTCTTGACGAACCGACTAACCATCTGGATATTAAGTCCAAAGAAGTACTTCAGGATTCTCTCGCAAACTATGAAGGTACTGTTATTATAGTTTCTCACGACAGGGAGTTTATCGATGGAATTATTAATAAGATAATTGAGGTTAAGAACAAAGGAATTAAGACATATCTCGGGAAATCTTCTGAATATCTTAATGTTATCGAAAATGATAATTATAAAGAAGTTGAAGTAAAAGAGGATAAAGCAGATGTGAAAACAAGCTATCAGGAAGGTATTGAGATTAAAAAGAAGAAAAAGGAATTTGCGAAACTCGCAACTCCTGTTAAGAAAAGAATTTCCGAAATAGAAAAAGAACTAAACGAACTCGAAGCCAAAAAGACGTACCTCGAGAATGAAATGAGTAAAACAGACTTTTTTAAGGACGCTGATTTTGCTGTTGAAATTAAGTTTGAATATCTTGAAATTTCGGACAAAATTGAAAAGCTTTCTTCTCTTTGGGAGAAGGAAACTGAAAATCTTGAAGAATTAAATAAATCAATAATAAATTAAATTAAAGGAGAAACTGTGAAACTGTTTTCAAAATTAATGTTGTTGCTCGTTGTTCTTTCTTTCAGCTTAAATCTTTATGCAGAAAATGACCCGAGTAAACCATACGGGAATACCGGTTATAAAACCGACTGGAAGATTAAAAGCGATTATAAAAAAGCCAGGAAGCAATTCGATTACAGCATCGGCAAACCGGTTGATTTCTATATTGACTTCCAGCTTGGTGTCGGTTCTACTGCACCTAACATAACAACTACTGGCACAACACCAGCCGTAACCGAAAAAGCGAAACTCGGATATACTCTCGGTGGTCTGGTATATATTAATCTGTTTGATGCATTTAGTTTTACTACTGGTGTCTCGTTCGACGGAAAAAGCTTTGCTGTTCAGGAGCCAAAAACTAATATCTCTACTCCTACAGATTCTTTAACTACCGCCTATGTTCCGGCTAACTATTTTGTGGTTCCGCTATTTGTAAATCTTGGTGGCATGGTTTCTGAAAAGATTGGTCTCTGGTTTACTGGTGGTCCATACCTTGGTTTCCTTATGTCAAAACCAAACGATCAGTATAAAGAACTTGGATATAAAAACTTTGACCTCGGTCTTAATGCAACTTTAACCGGTAACTATGTTTTTATGTATCCTCTTAGCGTTATTTTCGGTACTACTTTTAAATATGGCGGACTTAACAATTTAATCAGTACTCCTGAAATTGAAAAAGTAACTACTACAAACTTTACTTTCTTCTCAGGACTAAGATTCGCACTTTAATTTTAATATTCAGATTTTCAAAACCCGTTTTTGCTTTTTAAAGAACGGGTTTTTTACTATCTATTCAAGCCCACGACTTTAGCCGTGGGATACAGAAATAACAAACAAGAAACCGTTTTAACGGTTTCTTCAAAAATAATTAAACAAATATGCAAATAGGAGACTACAAAATACGTTCCATCAAGACCGGTCTTTTCAAACTCGACGGTGGCTCTATGTTCGGAGTTGTACCAAAAACTATTTGGAGTAAATCTAACCCCTCCGACGATAAGAATAGAATCGAAATGAGTACAAACGTCCTCCTTCTCGAAAGTAAAGACCGCAGGATTCTTGTGGATACAGGCATAGGACATAAAATGTCCGATAAGTTAAATCAGATTTACGGTGTCGATTATTCCGAGTACACTCTCGAAAAAGGTCTCTCTGAATTGAACCTGAAAACAGATGATATCACAGACGTTATATTAACTCATCTCCATTTCGACCACGCAGGAGGTGCTACTCGTTTCGATGAATCAAAGAAACCTGTTCCCGTTTTTCAAAATGCCATATATCACATTCAGGAAAAACATCTCGACTGGGCTCTGAACCCTACTGAAAGGGATAAGGCAAGTTTCTTCCCTGAAAACTATCAGCCCCTTATTGATTCAAAACAGCTGAAAACTGTTAACGATAAACATAATTTTGATGACTTCATTACTCTTATTCCTGTAAACGGACACACTCGCAGTATGCAGATTGTAAAGATTTCAGACGGAACTGAATCTCTGGTTTACCTCGCAGATTTAATTCCGATGTCTGCTCACGTGCCACTGCCTTATATTATGGGATATGACTTATTTCCGCTCGTCACTCTTGAAGAGAAAAGGGAATATCTAAAGGAAATATACGAAAATAACTACACTGTATTTTTTGAACACGACCCTTATGTTGAAGCTGGAAAAGTAGGTTATTATAATAATTCCTATTTCCTTAAAGATAAAATCAACGTTTAATACTGATGAAATTTTCTGTAATAGATTACGTTATCGTTATTACTTATTTGCTCGGTACTGTTCTCGCAGGTTTCTTCACTGCAAGAAAGCAAAAGACTACTAAGGATTATTTCCTCGGCGGTAAGGAAATGAAATGGTGGGCTGTCGGATTTTCTATCGTCGCGAGCGAAACAAGCACTCTCACTTTCATCAGCATTCCGGGTCTCGCATATAAAAGTGATTTCACTTTTATGCAGCTTATCTTTGGTTATTTCATAGGACGTCTTCTCGTTACAGTTATTTTTATCCCTGCTTATTATAAAGGCGATATCGTTACCGCCTATGATTTTCTCGGTCAGCGGTTCGGACAGAAATTACGCAAACTCACATCCTCAGTATTTATTGTCACTCGTGTTCTTGCATCTGGTGTAAGATTATTCGCTACCGCAATTCCCGTGCACATTATAACGGGTCTCGATTATCCCACAAGCATAGCAATCATCGGAATATTCACTCTGCTCTACACATATCTGGGTGGTATCAAAGCTGTTGTCACGATGGATGTTATTCAGATGTTCATATACATCGGTGGAGCTGTTGCAGCAATGGTTGTTGCTGTTTATGCTCTCCCAAACGGTCTGAGCGATGTTATGTACTACGCTTCATCAAACGGACTCGATAAATTCAAACTCTTTAATTTAAATTTTGGAAATAGTCTGCTCGAATTCTTCGCATCTCCATACACTGTCATAGGAGGCATTCTCGGTGGCACATTCTTAACAATGGCATCTCACGGAACCGACCAGCTCCTCGTTCAGAGATTGCTCGGTTGTAAATCCAAAAAGGACAGCCAGAAAGCTCTGATGCTCGACGCAAGTTTAATTGTCGTTCAGTTTGCATTTTTTATGTTTCTTGGTCTCTGCCTTTTTGCTTATTATAAAGGTGCGGCATTCAGTTCTTTAATTCTTAATAATACAGGACTGAACCTCGTTTCCTCTGATGAAATATTCCCGAAGTTTATAGTTGAAAATTTACCTTCAGGTATTTCAGGATTGGTAATAGCAGGTATTCTCGCTTCTGCAATGGGGACACTATCATCAGCCATCAGTTCACTCGCTTCCTCAACTTATCTTGACCTGTTTGCATCATCTGGCACTGATAAGTTTAAATCGCGTGAAATATTCTGGTCAAAAATATTCACTCTCTTCTGGGGTGTCGTTCTCATCGGCGGTGCTATGATTTTCCGCGATTCGAAGAATCCTGTAGTGGAAATCGGTCTGTCTATCGCTTCATTCACTTATGGAGGGTTGCTCGGAGCATTCTTTCTCGGTCTTTTCTTCAAACGTGTAAACGAAACTGACGCAATCTGGGGATTTATCGTTAGTATAGTTTCTATGGTCTTTGTTATTTACTTTACTAAAATTGCATACACATGGTTTGTCATTATCGGTGTTATAGTCACTCTGCTGATTGCAAACTTATCATATCTGTACAGGAAAATGTTAGCCAGGAATAATGTTCAGTAATTGGAGAATCTTTTCGCAAATATTGCTCTCGATACTCCTTTAGACCAGTCTTTCACTTATTCAATACCGGATTATCTTGTGGGCGATGTTAAAGTCGGCTCCAGAGTCCTCGTGCCTTTCGGCAATCGCACTCTTACTGGTTTTGTTCTTTCTATTTCAGATAAAACTGATGTGACTAATATTAAACAAGTTTATTCTGTTCTCGATATCGTTCCTTTCCTCACTCCTGAAATGATAAATTTCTCGAAATGGATTTCGGATTATTATCTTGCACCAATAGGTGAAGTCGTTTCGCTCTTTATTCCTAAAAACATTTCAATTCAAAGTGAAATTAATTATAAACTAACTGATGATTATTTCAACGCACTGAATACTCTTTCGAAAGCAAATGAAATAGTTTTTGATATCGTCAGAATAATATCTAAAGATAAGAAACTCACACGGAAGCAGATTGAAAATAAGCTCTCAAGAAATGTATCGTACCATCTTGATTTTCTCGTGAAACACGGCATCCTTGAAAAATTGATATCTTACTCTTCCGCTGCTAAAGAAGCTTTCATTAAATACGTTCAGTGCAGGTTTAAAGATTCTGAACTCGATGAAATAATTCATCTGCATAAAATTAAAACTGCTAAACAGATAGAATTGCTGAAATTGCTTTCTGATAATGGTAAAATTGATACAACAGATTTAACCAAAAAATATAAATTCTCTGCTTCAACCGTAAAATCACTGTTAACTAAATCACTTCTCGAAATTGTTGAAGTCAGAAAGCAAAGAAAGCCCGGCACTTTTTTCTCAGAAACTAAAAAAGATTTGCTCCTGAACGATGAACAGCAGGAAGCTTTAAAAACCATAAGCAAATCTGTTTCAGAAAATCAGTTCAACGTCCACCTGCTCCACGGCATTACCGGAAGCGGTAAAACTGAAGTTTATATCAGGGCACTCGAAGAAGTATTAAAACTCAGCAGGACAGGTATTGTACTCGTTCCTGAAATATCACTCACTCCTCAGTTAATCAGCAGGTTCAAAAATAAGTTCAGCGATATTGTCGGAGTCATTCATAGCAAGCTTTCTGAGGGTGAAAGGCTCGATACATTTATAGCCGTGAGGGAAAAGCGCATTAAAATTATTATTGGTCCTCGTTCTGCTTTATTCGCACCATTAACAGATATCGGAATTATTATCGTTGATGAAGAACACGACTCTTCATATAAACAGGAAAATTCTCCTCGCTATAATGCTCGGGATATGGCAATCATTCGCGGAAAGTTGAACAACGCAGCTGTTGTTCTTGGCTCCGCCACTCCATCTACCGAAAGCTATTATAACGCATTGAACGGAAAGTACAAATTACTTAAACTCACTGCCCGTGCTACTGATGCTTCACTTCCTTTTATAAAGATTGTCGATTTAAAAAGTCCTGCTAAGTCCGATGGTTTCAGGTACAATGAAGTCATTGAAAAATCTAAGATTAAATTTCTTTCAAAAGAACTTCTATATGCAATCGAGAGCAGGCTTGAAAAGAAAGAAAGCGTCATTCTTCTTCAGAACCGCAGAGGCTATCATTCATACATCGAGTGCGTCACTTGCGGACACGTTGAAATTTGTGAACATTGCAACGTGTCACTCACTTATCATAAGCGTATTGAATACCTTAAATGCCATATCTGCGGTTATTCTCAGAAAATGATTACTCGGTGTAAAGCTTGCAGCTCAGCAAAGCTAATCGAAAGTGGTGCTGGTACTGAAAAGATTGAAGAAGAATTAAGCTCAGTCTTCCCGAATGCCCGTATCGAAAGAATGGATTCCGATACTATGGTTTCTAAATTTAAATTCCAGAGAGTGCTCACAGATTTCTCGAAAGGGGATATAGATATTCTCGTTGGTACTCAGATAATCTCAAAAGGTCTCGACTTCCCAAACGTTACACTTGTCGGAGTTGTTAATGCAGACATCGGCATGCTCTTACCCGATTTCCGTGCAGAAGAAAGAACATTCCAGCTTCTTACTCAGGTGGCTGGCCGAAGCGGAAGAAGTAATAAAAGCGGAGAAGTTTTAATACAGACAAGACATATTGATTATAATGTTTTCGGAACTGTTAGTAATCATGATTTTGAAAAGTTCTACCGTTACACTATTAATTCAAGGAAAGAAGCAGACTTCCCGCCATTCTCAAGAATTGCTCTTATTGAAATTAAATCTAAAGTATTCGAAGAATGTAAACATACCGCTTCTGAAATTCATGCTCTTCTGAAGAAATATAAATATTCTTCATACCTTGATATAGGCTCTGTCATTCAACCCTTAATCTCTAAGGTGAAAGATAAACATCGCTTTCACGTTATAGTTAAATCATCCCGGAAATCAGACCCGTCTGGCAAAATACTAATCGAAGCATTCCGTTTTGTGAAAACATCTTTAAAACATTCCTCAAATGTTAAAGTGAATTTCGATATTGATACGTTCAATTTTATGTGAATGTAATAATTCCCTAATCAGAATGTAAAGTCTGAAAACAATTATTTTTTATGGAACTAAAAATCTATAATAATTATTATAGATTTTTAGTTCCATAAAAAATAATTGTTTTCAGACTTTACATTCTGATTAGGGAATTATTAC
>CAIUQV010000163.1 GCA_903901375.1 uncultured Ignavibacteriota bacterium | reverse complement strand
TGTTTTGGTGTTTTGGTGGTAAGCTCTCTTTCCTATAAACAAATTAGTAGTAATCAGCTATTCCAATATATTTCAATGTGCCAATCTCTTTTCGTGAATTTCGTGTGAATAATTTTCTTTACACTCGTTGTCTTTCCGTAATGTGCGTTCTTTGCATCCCGATTCTCTTTATCGGGACTTTTTAGCAGGAATCTCGGGAAAGATCTATATCAGTGTGCCATTCTCTATCATCTTTTTATGATTGCATTAATTTACAAATATGTGCATATTTGTAAAAAATAATTTACACTATGAAGAAGAGATTTCTATACAGCGAAATTGTAAAGTATCTTGAACATAAAAATGCTCTCGTTATTACAGGTATGAGGCAGGTCGGTAAGACAACACTCCTCAGGCAGGTATACGATGAAGTGATACATCCGAAAATCTGGTTTGACTTCGACAATCCACTGGATTTATTATTGTTCGAAAACAGCAATTATGATGGTATATACATAAACCTGTTGAAGGAATCAAATACACAAAAGAATGAGAGGCTATTTGTATTCATCGATGAGATACAGAACTTTCCTGATATTACAAAAATCATAAAATACCTGATAGATAAATATTCTGTAAAATTTCTTGTAACTGGTTCATCAAATTACTACCTGAAGAATCTGTTTCCCGAATCATTGAGCGGACGGAAGTTTCTTTTCGTACTCCCGCCTTTGGACTTCAAAGAATATATGTACTTTGTAAGTGATCATCCGAAACCGGACAAGGTTATCAAAAACTCTTCTTTTAAATCAACGGGTATATACGAATATAAAAAACTTGAGAACGAATACAACGACTATCTCGAGTACGGCGGCTTGCCGGAAGTAGTACTTACACAAGGTATTGAGACTAAGCGTATGGTATTGAAGAATATATTCTCATCTTTCTTTGAAAAGGATTTACGTTTATTAAGTGATTTATCAGACATCAGAGAACTCAGGGATTTAATCATTCTGCTTTCGGCAAGGACTGGTAACATTCTTGACGTTTCAAAACTTGCATCTGAACTTGGAATAAACCGTTTAAAGACTTACAGTTACCTTGAGTTTTTACAGGGAATTTTCTTCATAAAATTAATTCCAAAATATTCAAAAAGCGTAGATAGAAGTGTAGCAGGAGGAAGAAAAGTATATTTCAGTGATAACGGAATACTGAACATATTTGCCAGAATATCCTCCGGACAAATGTTCGAAAATGCAGTGGCGAACCAGCTTTCAAAATACGGAGAACTGAAATATTACAACGTCCGTAATACAAGCGAAATTGATTTCATATTGAACAATGACACAGCATTTGAAGTAAATAACAAAGGCAGCGAAAGGGACCTTACTGCTTTAAAGAAAATTTGTGATAAAATTGGTATCAAAAAGCATTATATTATAAGCAAAGAATATACCAATACAAAAGGTATCATTTCAGGAAGCAGCATATAAATAATCATTGTGCTATGTTCTTTCTCTTTGCCTGAAATCTAATTCGTGTACGTTAAATTTCTTTACACTCGTTGTCATTCAGTTATGTTCTTAAACGGAATCGTATAATTAGTCTAATTCGTGGTTATCTTTTCTCTTTTCGCGAATTTTGCGGATTAAGCGGGAAAGTTGTTTCGCTCTAAAATCCATATATTATTATACTTATAGATTTAAAAACAAATCATTAATATTGCTGGTTAACCGGCAATAATAAGATATTCAATATAAACTATTAACTTAATATGAACTTAATTACTATGGATTTATCGCAAATCTTCGAAAAGTGGATAAATAAACAGAATAGGTGAGTCTTTAACGGGCAGAGCACTTACTTTCCAGATATCTATTAATTAAATTAGAAATTCTAACGTTGTATATTATTCAGAGTTTTAAACTAAGATACTAAACAGCTTAATATTTTATTGCATAATTTATTCGCAATATCATAAATACTCTTTGCTCTATCCCTTGTCGGAAACCCATCAGGAAGTATTCCCATTTCAGAAGGATATCTTTCGTTTATGTAAATATCATCGAGTAAATCTATCTCATCTACATCGGAAAAAATAGATTCTCTTATATTATCAGGCAATCTGGAAGATAAAGTTTTGATTGAATGAACTCTTGGTATCCCCAATAACAATTCTTCTAATAATGCTTTTGTCAGCTTTTCAACTGCTTGCTGAGAATGAAATAAAACAACGTTTGCAAGGAATTCATCGTTTAAAAGTTCTTCTGCAGCTTTCAAATCGCGTTTCGCAAATTCTACCCAGGATTTTGTAATATCTCTCATATCAAACTAATTCCTGTCGATTGAATCTCTCTGCTAAAAGAACTGTTCAGAGAAATAAATTTCTCCCATTCAGGTTTAGTAAAAACCAGGCTATCAACCTGAACTCTTGATTTAATCCCATTAAGCTTTTTAGAAACTGCTAATCTCTTTTCAAGTCTTGAATCATAACTGTCGGAAAAAGTATTATCATCAAGAATCACAATAATGTCTATATCGCTGTCCGTATTCACGTTATTCGAAGCATAACTTCCGAACAATATAATATCCTTAATCTTAAAATTGTTCTTTAGAATCTCAACAGTCTCCTGAATCTCGATATTTTCTTTAACTTCCATATATCAAATATAAAATATTTTACACATTATAGAAATTTAATAATTCATCCACACTCAATCGTTTTCATTACTGTATTGTCTTCGAGCAGGAATCGTGGGAAAAGTCTTTCGTGTGCCAATCTCTTATCTTTTGCCTGAAAACTCTCTATCTCTTTGCATAAAAAATAATCAGTGGTAATCAGCTTTTTAAATCATTCTTTTTCTGTGTGCAAAGCTCTATCTCTTTGCCTAAAAAATAATCAGTGGTAATCATCTTTTAAATCATTCTTTTTCTGTGTGCTAAGCTCTTTCTCTTTGCTTAAAAACTTTCTTATCTATAATTTGTGCTAATTAGTATAATTCGTCTAATTCGTGGTTATCTTATCTCTTTTCGTGCTTTTCTATGAATAAATTTCTTTACACTCGTTGTCTTTCCTGCAATGTTTTTGAGCAGGAATCGAGGGAAATCTCTTTTTCTGTGTGCCAATCTTTAACTCTTTTCCCAATAAAAAAGCGGCTCCTTTCAGAGCCGCTTCCAAATAAACGAAACCACTATTTATTTAAAGGGGGATATCGCTGTTGTTATTTTACTAAAACCATCTTTTTAGTGCTTATGAAATCTTTCCCGTTTGCATTAGCTATAATCCTGAAGAAATACGTCCCGCTTGACATAGTACTTGCATTCAGCTCTACCGTATGGTATCCTGCCTGCCTCGGTTCATTAACAAGTGTCTTCACTTCTCTGCCAGTCATATCATAAACAACCATAAATACCTTGCTGTCGAACGGCAATGAGAAATCAATCTTCGTTGTCGGGTTAAAAGGATTTGGATAGTTCTGCGAAATCTCATAATTCTTTGGAACACCTACTTCTACTGTACCGTCAAGTGAATAGTATTCAAAGTTTCCGTTGTTGTCTATTTGTTTTAGTCTGTATTGATATTTCCCTGTATTTAATTTCATATCACTGAAATTATAAGTTGTCGGT
>CAIUQV010000162.1 GCA_903901375.1 uncultured Ignavibacteriota bacterium | reverse complement strand
TAGAATAACTGGTATTCCAAAATGGACTTATAATTATACAATACCTGTTGGACCAGACGGCGGATTTGTAGTTTACGGCAACACTTACTACCACTGGACAGGTTCATTAGTAACTCCTAAAAAGCTTATTGCTGTGGACATAACCACAGGTGCTCTGAAATACCAGTCTGATGCACTCCCTGGAGACGGCGACCAGGAAAACGATTTGGTTGTTGGACCGGACGGTACTATTTATATTGCCCGCGACGGTGGAGCGCTTCATGCATTTACTGATAATGGATCTGGTTTTACACAAAAATGGAGCATGTCACCTGCAGTACTTGTTAAATCTTTCGGACCTGACAATGTACTTTACTGTGCAAATGTTAACTACGGCTCAACGAACGGAAAACTTATGAGGGTAAACGGAAATACAGGAGCTGTTATAGATTCCGTCTCTTCAAGTATTCCGGGGGTTTATGTATCCGTAGGTTACGATTCAACTGTTTATGTTGCAACAGGAGAAGCTGGTAACGGAAGATATTTTGCTTTCACACCTGATTTACAGACTGTAAAATGGCAGATGAGTATACCTTATAATTATTATTCCGGTTGTCCTCTTGGAAAAGAAGGCGTGTTTATTACTGCAGGTTCAGGCACTGCATTAACTGCTTACAAACCAACACTAAACCGCAAACCAGCTGCAGATTTTCGTTCAAGCGGAAGAGATATTATCGCTAATACGCAGTCAGTGAGCTTTTTTGACCAGTCCTCTTATGCACCCACTTCCTGGCAATGGACTTTTGATGGCGGAACGCCAAATACATCAACTTCACAAAATCCTGCTAACATTCAATACGCCGTGTCAGGTCTTTATCAGGTAAAGCTTGTTGCTTCAAATTCTTACGGAAGCGACACAATAATAAGAACAAAATACGTTAATGTATCACCAATGATTGGAATCAGCGGTAACGAAACAACTCTTAATGACTACAGACTTTATCAGAATTTTCCAAATCCTTTTAATCCGTCAACAACCATTAAATACTCAATAGCAAAAAGTGGGTTTGTGTCTTTGAAAGTATTCGACGTGACCGGAAGAGAAGTTGTGGCTCTTGTGAATAGTGTTTTAAAAAGCGGCACTTATGATACAATATTCAATGCTGACAAGCTCACAAGTGGTGTGTACTATTATCAGTTATCCTCGGAAGATTTCTGTGAAACAAGAAAAATGCTTCTTATAAAATAATTGTTAATATTATGAAAAAGATATTTATTGTTATCTTTGTAATAATACTGGATTCAACATTAATTATATTGGATTCAAGTGCACAAAGTGGATGGGTTGTTCAAACCGACGGTTTAGGTGTAAACCTGTCTTCCATCCACTTGTTAAATAACGGGTATGGATATACTGCGGGGAATAGCACTGTTTTCAAAACTACTAATTATGGTATTAACTGGAACAGTGTTTATAATTATACTGGATATATCATAAACGGAATAAAGTTTGCAAATAAAGACACAGGATATTTTGCATCAAACTACTCAATAGCGCAAACCAGAAACGGTGGTTTGAACTGGCTATCCTATACTCCTTCGATGACTTCCACAACATTTTATTGCGTTGATATAGGTGACGCAAATCATATTTATGCCGCAGGTCATACAACAATGGCATATCCACCTTATCAGCAGTCAGGTATTCTTACAGTTGTTCAAAGCCAGTTTAGCGGAGGTTCAAACAATTTAAATAATTTGGGCTCATATCCTCTTGCTGTAAGTTTCGTAAGTTCATTAACAGGTTACATAACGGGAGGTACTTCTTCCCCGGGCACTGGTAGTTTTCTTAGTAAAACAACGAACGGGGGAATAAACATAAGTTCTTTATCCTCGGCTTTTCCTGGCACACCGGCATCAATATATTTTATAAATGTAAACACAGGCTGGATTGCTGGTTCGAATGGTTTTATAATGAAGACCACAAATGCTGGGATTAACTGGGCTTCACAAATATCTGGAATTTCGGGAACAATAAAGAGTTTATATTTTTCAGATTCGCTAACGGGTTGGTTTTGCGGGCAGAATGGTCTTATAAAGAAAACAACATCCGGTGGAAGTGTCTGGGGAACACAGGTCTCGAATACAACTTCAAATTTAAATTACATAGTTTTTATAAATTCTTCAACAGGTTATGTTTGTGGGAATAATGGAATAATTCTTCGAACAAC
>CAIUQV010000161.1 GCA_903901375.1 uncultured Ignavibacteriota bacterium | reverse complement strand
TTAAACTTCTTGATTACAAAAACTCAGGAGATATTATTTCCGATAGAAGCTCTGTTGTGGGGTATTCTGCAATTGTGTTTTATGATGACAACCCCGCAGGGTATTTTTCCAAAGAGGAACAGTCATCGATGGTAAGTATTGCAAAGAATGCCGCGGAAATGTTCGTTAAGACAGGTAAAAGATATTTTGAACAAAATTATCCATCAAAATTTAATGATAGACTTGCCTGTTTTGTCACAGTCAAAACTGACGATGAATTACGGGGGTGTATCGGTACAATTGAACCTGTAGATACATTGTACAATAGTCTGATTGATAATGCCATTTCCGCAGTATCAAGAGACCCGCGTTTTTCACCCGTAACCGTTAAAGAATTACCCGGACTTAACTATGAAGTGTCAGTCCTTTCTCCTCCGGAATTATTCGAACCCCGTTCATCCGAAGAACTTTTTAATGGAATAAAAGGAAAGGGTGTAATCATTAAAAAGGATTTTCGTTCAGCAGTTTATCTGCCTCAGGTATGGGAACACTTTTCCGAAGAAAAGGATTTTCTCCGTAGTTTATGCAGAAAAGCAGGATTATTTTTTGATGAATGGAAAAATTATAAGGAGTTGAAATATTATGTGTTTAACTTAATCAATTGAATAAGAGATTAAAATCTTATTTGACAATATCGAATATTTTATTCATTTTTGTGTAGTGAAATTGTTTATTAAAAAATATTGCAGCGCTAAAACCTTAACTGTAATCTTATTATTGTTATCGTTTAACCTCGTGTCTTTCGGACAGGACATTCATAATTGTCTGTGCGGCAAATCACAAACAGTTGCGAAGAAACAATCATGCTGTTCAAAAGAAAAGCAGGAAAGTTCTCCAAAGAAATGCTGTGCGCCAAAAGATAAGAAGGAATCAAAAAGCTGCAATACAGATAAAATCGAAAACAAAGCACAAAAGGATGAAGGTACTTTAACCGAAACTAAATTGCCTAAATCCGAATCAAAGATTCTCGTTTATGAATCTGTTGATGTTTCAATCAATCAATCAAACCATCTGAACTCTTATCGTTCTGATAACTCGCCCGGCATACGAGCGAAAGTCTTTCTTGACATTTCCAGTCTCCGTATTTAGAAGCTAAGGATAGCTGTATCCGTTTTATTAGTTTCTAAAAATTTTACACAATGAAAAAAATATTATTAATGGCATTATTGCTGTTACTTGGAATAAGTAAAGTAAATGCCCAGACAAGTTCGGATAAAACCTTAAACGGTATAGTTTATGGTGCCAACGATAAAAGTAAAGAACCTTTGGATGGTGCCGTAATTAAATGGATTAATACCAGAAAAGGTGACGTTACCACCCCAGACGGTAAGTTCAGTCTCTTGGCAGATGGTATCAGCGACAGAAGAATTATAGTTTTCTACGCAGGATACAAAAGAGATACGGTCGATACCGAAGGCAAGGATTTTGTTGAAGTCGTTCTGCAGAGTAATTTCTCGACACAACAGATTGTTGTTGAAGGTAAGGTAAATTCCTCTTTCATAGAAAACGGAAATTCCAAAACAGAAGTTATCACACAGGGCGAACTGAAAAAAGCTGCATGCTGTGACCTTTCGGGAATGTTCGGAAGTAATACAACAGTCGAAGTAACGGTATCCGATATTCTTACAAATACAAAAGAACTTAAAATGCTCGGACTCGAAGGAGCATATACGCAGGTACTGGTCGACAATATGCCAATAATGTCGGGTCTCGTCACTAAGTACGGCGTTACAAGTATTCCCGGCACACTTGTTAATAAAATCACAATCTCCAAAGGTTCAAACTCTGTTATGCAGGGATATGAATCTATCAGCGGAATTATGAACGTCCTTTTAAAAGACTATAATACTTCCGATGAATTTCTCCTTAATGGATATATGAATAGCAGTCTTGAAAAACAGCTAAACCTTAACACAGCCGCAAAGATTGATAAGTGGAGTACTCTGCTTTCATTCCAGACAGTTCAGGAATCTAAAAGACTCGACGCAAACGGAGACGGATTTCTCGATGCCCCTCTGACTACAAGATATATGTTGTATAATAAATGGAAATACGGTAAGACAGATGATGATTTTACTAACGCAACTATCGGGTTAAAATATCTTGACGAGAAAAGAGTCGGTGGACAGAAAAACTTCGATTATAACAAAGACCTTGGAAGCAATACAATATACGGGCAAACAGTGAACATTCAGAACGGCGATGCGTATGCGCGTATTAGTCAGGAAATCGGAGCAGACCTGCACCTGAAATTATATGGCGCTGGCTCGTTCTTTAATCAGGAATCTTATTACGGAGTTACTAAATACGATGCAAAGCAGAGAAATTTCTACACCAACGCTACCATCGAAATTCCTTTGTACTTGAAAAGTTATGTAAGACTCGGCACAACTTATAAGTATGAAAAAATCAACGAGGATATAAAGTTTCTTCAGCCGGAAAATAAGACTTATGCCGGTGCGTATGAAAAACTTGAATCAATCGCAGGCGTGTTTTCCGAAGCATCTCTCGACTTAAAATCACTGAATTCATCTGTCGTTGCAGGGCTGAGACTCGATTATCACAATAAATATAATCTTATCACAACTCCGCGTGTAATGTTCCGTTATCAGTTATCCAAAGAAACCACAGTAAGAGTATCCGC
>CAIUQV010000160.1 GCA_903901375.1 uncultured Ignavibacteriota bacterium | reverse complement strand
TTCATTAGACAATGGCAACTCAAGAGATTTCACTGACTGAATAGAAGCACCCCCGATACCTTTAACTGTACCATACATATCGATTGTGTTTGAGATAACTTTTTCTAACTGTTTTTCACGTTCCTTCCAGATACGCGCCATTGCACGCTTTTCAGATTCGATTTCATCCTTTATATTTGTGAAACCTTCGACGATATTTTCAACACTGTTCTTAAACTCTTCGCTTATGAGATAATTGTACAGAAGACTCATCTTATCACCTTTATTGTCCTGAGCGATGAGCATATTGTGTTCACGGATAAGCATTTCTCGCAATACAAAACAAAGACTGGATACTTCGCTGAGCGTACAGACCCATACACCATTTCGCTTGCCGAACTTCTTCATATCAGAAGGCATAACATCGGTTACCAATATTCCTATGTTTGCTCCTTTTTCCTTCATATCATCTTTGAGTTTGTCAATCCATCCTTCGGAAAAGGATTTAGTGCGTTTACTTTCGTAAAGAATAATGCCACATTGTTTGTTAAACTCGTTCATTACAGTCTGAGCAACATCAGCACCGCGGACACCTTTAGCAACTTCGGAGATTACATCGAAAGGATATTCCCTTCTGAGCAATTCTTCGAGAGCGAGTTCCATCACTTCGCCCTGCATCTGCATAGAACCCTGTTCAGCCTTGCGTTTAAGTTCATCGACAAGTTTGTTACTATCCTCTATTTGTTTCTGGTACTCCCTAATTTTCAGGTCTACTTTATCTTTTTCCCTTTTAGAAACTTCTTCTTCAATCTTTGCACGTTCTTCCAGAAGTTTCTTTTCAGATTCTATTCTTAATTCGTTTTCCTTATCCTTAAGATCACTTTCCCTTTTAATCAAGTGAAGTTCCTTCTCCTTCAGTTCCCGGTTCTCTTTCTTTTTGTTTTCGTTTTCCTCTTCGAGCATTTTCAGCTTAAACTCATACTGTTCTTTCAGCATATTTTCCTGATGTTTCTTTTGTTCATTCAGAAGTTTATCATAGGATTCTTTATTATCCTTTAACAGTTTTTCAGTTTCCCTTTTAAATGCCAGTTCTTTATCTTCAAGAGCTTTATCAAGTTTTTCTTTGAACAACTGGTTTTCTTTCTGCTTTTTCTTTTCGAAGTCTTCTTTGTCCTTTTCGAGTTCAAGTTTGAGCTGATTAAATGATTTTGCCTGTTCGGCAATCTTCTTTTCGTATTCCTTTTTCAGTTTTTCTTCTGCCTGATTGTATATAGCAGATTCTATTTCAAACTTATGTCCGCATTCGGGACAGGTGATTTTATTATCGCTCATAATGTAGTAATTAATTGAATTAATTTAATCTTATTATTAACAAGATAAAATTCATAATCCGAGGTCATAAATAATCAGACAGTCAGCAGAGATACAGCTTTTGAAAGATAGTGCAGATATGTGATGACAGGTATATCTATCTTATAATGCTTTGCCATTCGTATAAGCTCTGAAGTAAAATATGGAGTTTCAAGTTCTTTGTGTCTGAGCCTGTCCTGATAAGCAGATGACTTAAATGCACCAAGACTTTTTGAATCAGTTATAATCTTTTTATAAGCAGCAGCACCGAATGATATTCCGTTAGCTTTAGCGATACTTTTAAATTCAGAATAAAACTGCTGAATAAGTTTAGCGGTATCCTTATTATCAAACAGTTCATCTATTGTAAGAGGAAATATTCCTGTCAGAGTATTAAATATTGAATTCCAGGCAAACTTAATCCAAATTTCGTTTTTAAAATCATCGGATAGTTTTGTTTTAATTCCAGATGATAATAATAATTTCTGAAATTCAACTATACGCTTTGACATGTTTCCGTTCTCTTCACCGATAACAAGAAATCCCAATGAGGAATGTCTGACAATGAATTTACTGTCGACTTCAGCACCAATTTTGCAGATTGCCTGAAGACAACGTGCTTTGCCGAATTGCTTTTTAAGTATTCTGTAATTGAAGAGCCCGTTTTGAAGAGTTACAATCAGTGTATTTTTATTAATAACTTTTGTTATTTCCGGAAAAAGACTTTCAGTATCTTTAGATTTAGTACATACAAGAATATAATCAAATTTCTTTCTGAAAGCAGTAACGCTGCCAGATACTTTGATATTCACTTTAATATTATTATGAACAGAACTGTGAATACGCAGAGGGTGTTTTCTGTAATGTGCAAGAGCTTTGCCACGGGAGAGAAAACAAACATTGAGGGCAGGATTAAGGGCAAGAAAAGAGCCGAAGTAACCACCTATTGCTCCTGTGCCTGCAACGAGAATATTAATCTTGTCGGACATTAATTAATTTCATTTAAGAGTTTATCTGCAAGTGCGACCATACCTTTTGTAGCTTTCTCAGTAATGAAATTAATATTTTTATGGAAATCGTTAACTATGGGTTTATTCGGGTCTATAATATATTTCGGTGTCTTGGCAGAGACATAATCAATTAAACCCGCAGCGGGATAGACTACAAGAGAAGTACCGACGACTATAAAAATATCGGCAGAGCCCGCGACCATTGCAGCTTCAGTCATAAGCGGAACTGCCTCACCAAACCATACAATATTCGGTCTTAGCTGACCGCCCTTTTCGCATAAATCACCCAATTCAATATCTTTATATCCTATATCATAAACATTATAAGGAGGCAGGACACTTTTTGCCTGAGTAAGTTCACCGTGAAGATGTATAATATTTGTTGAGCCTGCACGTTCGTGGAGATTGTCAACGTTCTGCGTAACTATAACAACATCGTATTTTTTCTCCAGTGAGGCTATTGCAAAGTGAGCTTCATTTGGTTTAACGTCTTCAAGTTGCCGACGTCTCAGGTTATAAAAACGCAATACAAGTTCGGGATCATTTGCAAAACCCTGAGGCGATGCAACTTCATGAACATCATGACCTTCCCAAAGACCGCCGGCATCACGAAAAGTGGAGAGACCACTCTCAGCACTAACACCCGCACCAGTCAGAACGACAATTTTTTTCCTCTGCATTAAAATATACTTAAATTAGTACAATTTAATGTTTGAGGAATTAAATTATAAGTTAGATAATACGGTCTGAATCTTTTCGTTTAATTTAACTGAAAGTTCTTTAAGTTTTGGATTATCCGAGACCATAGAAATAAGCAATGGATTAAAGATAGAAACGTTAACCTTTCCTGCTTTTTCGTGAATGACAACGTTACACGGCATTAGCAAGCCAATGGATTCTTCTGCCTGAAGAGCTTCGTATGCAAAAGGAGGATTGCAGGCACCAAGGATTATGTATCTGTCAAAATCCACATCGAGTTTCTTTTTAAGCGTATCTTTTACATCTATTGTTGTAAGAACGCCGAAACCGTTTTCTTTTAAGCCTTCTGTAGCTTTTTCGATAGCTGCCTCGTAGGACAGTTCAGTTGTTTTTGAATAACCGTAGTTCATAGTATAATTAAGTTTATTTTATTGTTAATAGCAATTAATATACATTATCTGTAACAAATAATATATCTATTCAGTTTTCTTATAACGCCATACGGCAAGCGACATCATAACAGATGCATATACCAGAAAGAAATAAAGTGCAGGGAGTACATCTTTAAAGCCGGAGCCTTTAAGCATTATCATACGCATAGCGCGATTGAATTGTGCGATTGGATTAAAATAAGCTATTCGCTGAGCCCAGTCCGGCATGCTTTCTATAGGAGTGAATACTCCGCCCATCAGAATGAACAAAACAAGAATAAACCATGCAATAAACATAGCCTGCTGCTGTGTTTCGGTGAGAGTTGATATTAAAAGACCCATACCAAGGACAACGAACAGATAAACGGAAGCCAGCATAAAGATTATAAGGGGGTTTCCAAGAAGAGGAATTTTGAAAATTATTATTCCAAGCAGCAGACCAAATGCGAGCTCACCGATTCCGATAATCCAGAATGGCATAAGCTTACCGACGATAAACTGATATTTTTTAATCGGGGTGACATTTAACTGTTCAATAGTTCCTATTTCCTTTTCCTTAACAACATTCATACCCGAGAGGAAAGCACCAATCATAGTAACAAGTACTACGAGTATTCCCGGTACCATGTAAGTTTTATAATTGAGTTCGGGGTTGTACCAGTTTGAATAATCAATATTTATTGAAGGAACGGGTTCAAACTTAGCCGAAGATTCTATACCCATATCAATATTGAACTGACGGATAATATTTAATGCATAATTGTTAATAATGCCTGCTGCGGAGCCGTCTTCGGCATTTATAACAAGCTGGACTTCAGATAATCCTGAAGTTCTGAAGTTCTTTTCGAAGTCTTTTGGAATATGAATAATAAGTTTAGACTGATTCTTTTTGAAGCTCTCTTCGGACATCTGAACAGAAAAAGACACGTTGTTTAAGATAAAGTAATTTGACGCAGTAAACTTTGATATTAATTCGCGTGAAAAGTGCGACTGGTCGTAGTCAACAACGTTGAACTTAATATTCTTAATTTCATAAGTGGCAGCATTCGATAAAATCAGCAGTTGTAAGACCGGAAGAAAGAAAATCAATGGAATCATTGCCTTATTCCTGAATATCTGCCTGAATTCTTTTCTGAGTATTATTAATATCGTTCTCATTTATTCCAGTCTGATTTTAAATTTCTTAACGCTTAAGAGAATAAAGAACAATGTCATACCAGCGAGTACGATAGTTTCTAGAACGATGTAAGAAAATGAAACGCCTTTAAGCATTATCCCTCTTACGATTATTATGAACCATTTTGCCGGAAGTATATTACTGATTATCTGCAATGGCAATGGCATATTTTCAATCGGGAAGATATATCCTGACAGAATGATTGTAGGAAGCATCAGAGCAGAAAGTGAAATCATAAGAGCTGTCTGCTGGTTATTGCTGATAGTTGAGATAAGAATTCCAAGCGACAAAGCAGTGATTAGGAACAGAATGCTTTCGAGAACCAGAAGAACAAAACTGCCAGTGATAGGTACAAGAAAAACAAACTTTGCGAGGACAATGACTACAATATAATTTATCAAAGCAATAACGAAATACGGAATAACCTTTCCGACTATTATCTGCAGAGGGTTCAGTGGTGATACGAGAAGAATTTCCATAGTACCAAGTTCTTTTTCTTTTGCGATTGATATAGATGTCATCATCGCAGAAACCAGAAGGAGAATAAC
>CAIUQV010000159.1 GCA_903901375.1 uncultured Ignavibacteriota bacterium | reverse complement strand
GTACTGAATGCCGACCAGCCTATCTGGTTCTTTGCTTTTACTCTCCAGTAGTACTTTGTAAGGTTACTTAACCCTGATATTGCTTTAGTAGTATCGGTTAATGACGAGTCTCTTGCAATTACTGTAGCAAAAGTTGAATCCGTTCCGTATTCAAACCAGTAATTTGTTACTGTCAGTGGTTCATCTGTTTGCTTTTCATTCTGATTTCTTAATTTTGAATTCTGAATTGAGAAAGTCTGATCTACTGCCTTAAACCAGTTGAATGTCAAGTTTACAGGCTGGCCTGTTGATCCGTTTGCTGGTGCTGATAACACTACGCTTGTCGGGGTACCTATTGTCTTAAATGTTCTTGCACTGCTGAAAGAAGACCAGCCGCTAATATTAAACGACCTAACTCTCCAGTAATAACTGGTTAAAGCGCTTAAGTTAGTTACTGCTTTTATAGTATCCGTTAATGTTGAATCATTCACTACAAAACTTCCGAATGATGGATCTGTTGAAAGCTGAACGTGATATAATGTTGCAGATGTTATTTTATTCCATACTAAGCTCAATGCAAGCGGTTGACCTACTGCATTGTTCAGCGGTGAAACAAGTGTAGGTGCTCCGGGCGATGCAACGATTGTTGTAAAGTTCCAGGCTGAACTGAAACCTCCCCATCCTGTCTGGTTCTTTGCCTTTACTCTCCAGAAGTACTTGGTAAGGTTACTCAGTCCTGCTAATACTTTCGTAGTATCAGTCAATAAACTGTCAACCGTAACTCCCGATGCAAAAGTTGAATCTGTTCCATATTCAAACCAGTATTTGCTTATCGTCTTCGGATCATTTCCTAACGTCTCGATTGCTTTAAACCACTTAAACGTTAACGTTGTCTGTAAGTTTAAAGAACCATTTGCAGGTTCTGATAATACAGGTACATTTGGCGCATTTGGTGCTGTGGTAAAACTCCAGACCGTTGAATATGAACTCGTTCCTGCAGCATTCGTTGAGCTAACTCTCCAGTAATATTGTGTATTTGTTGCCAATTTTCCTGATGGTACAGTAATCTGTGATACTGTTAACCCCGCTGTATCATAGACTGTTGTTCCGAGTGTACCGCTCGTTGATACCTGAACTCTATAACTTGCTGCATAGAGCACGTCATTCCAGTCAAGCGTTGGTATCACTGAAACATCAACAGTATTGTTAGCAGGTGTAAGCAGTGTCGGTACTGCAGGTGAAGGAACAATTGTAGTGAAGTTCCAAACTGAACTGAAACTGCTCCATCCTGTCTGGTTCTTTGCTTTCACTCTCCAGTAGTATTTTGTGATATTGCTTAATCCGCTTAAAATCTTCGTCGTATCTGTTAATGTCGTATCAATTGTCGATGTGGCAAATGCACTGTCTGTAGAATACTCGAACCAGTACTTACTTATCGCAAACGGTCCATCTTTTTCAGTATTTCCTTTTTTAATATTCTTGCTCAATGTCTCTATTGCTTTAGTCCAGTTGAAATTAACAGTTAACGGTAATCCGATCGAGTTGTTCGACGGAGATAACAGTGTCACTACATTCGGAGCATTAGGTGCAGTCGCAAAATTCCAAACTGAACTGAAACTGCCCCATCCAATCTGATTCTTTGCCTTCACTCTCCAGTAATATGTTGTATTCGTATTCAGACCGCTCAAAGCTTTTGTTGTATCAGTTAATGTTGAGTCCTTAACCGAGGTTGCAAATGTATTGTCGGTTGAATACTCAAGCCAGTAATTGGTTACTGTTTTAGGACCGTCTGTCAAATCTACCGCTTTATTCCATACCAGAGATAAACTTGTCGGTAAATCTACTGAATTATTCGCAGGCGATAAAAGTGTCACCTGACTTGCTGTTCCTATTGTTTTAAATGTGTATGCAGTTGAGAATGCACTCCATCCGATGAAGTTTCCTGCTCTTACTTTCCAGTAATAATTTGTTAGTGGTGTTAAATTTGTCAACGCTTTCGTCGAATCTGTTAATGTAGAATCATTTAATACTACATTCGTAAATCCTGCATCAGTTGCAAGAACTACGTTGTATTTGTAAGCATATTGTGTCTTATTGTAAACTAAGTTTAAGCTCAAGGGTGCACCCGTTGTGTTATTTGCCGGACTTACTAACGTCGGCGTTGTTGGTGCAGTGATATTCTGTATTGCAAAATTGTCAAAGTCTATGTAATAGTCACCCGTTCCCCATTTACCAAGAACCTTTATAGTAATATTACTTCCGCTAAAAGCACTCAGCGGTATTCTTCTTGTCGCAAAATTTAATGAAGTTGTATGATTACCATAATTTATCGTGCCGGCAGTTGTAAAGTTTGTACCTCCGTCTGTTGAAACCTGTAAACTAATCGTATCACCGGTTCCAAGTGTCGTAGCAGTCGAAGGATAACTTGTATAATTAACAATCCTGTAATCAAAGCTTAATTCAGTTTCGTTTGCTGCAAGTCCCATTCTTGGCATCACGGCATTACAGGTCGTTGCAGAACTGTAAAGATTGTAATACAAACCGTTTGAAGATGCAGCTCCGTGTGTTGCAGAAACACCCATCGTTCCGCTCCAACCAGCAGGCAGCGTCAATGCTGCATTGAAATTCTGTGTATAAGGTATTGAATAGAAAGTTGTTGCATTTGCCGTTAAACCTGTCGAATAATTAACTCCGTCATAAGAGAAGAACTTGTAATAATATACTGTCGCTGGCGATAATCCTATATGATTCTGCGGAGAAGTTGTTCCGTTGTAAAGGAGTGTTCCACCTGCAAAAGCTGAGCCTACTGACGGCGGTGTACCGCTCGGAGTTGTGAATGTTCCTGTATTGTTCCAGACTATCACAACGTTATTTGAATTTGCATTCGGTATGAAGACCGTACTTATTGATGTTCCTCCTGTTGTAGTAGCCGAGGCACTCGCCGGGTCCAATACCGCCGGTGGAATATATGTATACTCATCCGCACCTATGTCAGGAGTTGTTGTACTTCTTGTGTTTCCGTCAAAGTCTGTAAGTACTGAAGCAATGTATGTCCCCGCATTACTGACCGGTGATATCTGAGTTGGTACAATGTGTAAATCTGTATTGCTCGTAAATTTCGGATCACCCGAAACACTGTTTCCGTCTTTTCCCGTAGCTGTTGCCCAGGCTGATAATGTGGTAATATCAGCTCCAAGATAACCAAGAACACCCTGCGTTCCGCTTACGTAATAATCATTATAATTGATTTGTGTAAACGATGTTGCGGCTGCCGTTGAATATATTGCATAGTTTTTCGCACTTGAATTCGTTGTATTACTTAATGTATTCTGGAATACATTATTCCGTAAGTCAACGTTAGTAACGGTAGTCGTATTAAATAAAACTGCAGCTGATAAAGTTGCCGCACTGTAAGTTAATGTTCCGTTCATATAAACTGAATTATAATATACATTCAGCCCGCCTGTTGTTCCGTCAAAATACATACCTACAGGTGATGATGCAGAAAATGAACTATAACCATCTCCGCCTATTGCCGCAACCATATTGTTTGAAATCAGCAGATTACTCGTTGCACTTCCTGTGCTTACGTACATTCCCCTCGCACCGTATCCTGCAGTTCCTGTATATTTAACGTTATAAATATTATTGTTATTAACGCTCGATGAGACTACTCCAGTTGAGATTGTCAAACCGACAGGCGTGCTGTTTGCAACCTTTATGTTGTAAATCGTATTTCCTGATATATTTGCACCTGTTGCATATGACACCATAACACCATCATGCCCCAGAGATACTATTGTATCAGCAGCACCTACTGTGTTTGACGTAATATTCAATACATCGTTTAATCCTGTTGAATTTGCATAAGCATAAATTCCAACGTAAGCCTTACTGATTGAATTATTCGTTATTGTTGTACTGTCATTATCATCACCGGCAGAACCTATAGTCGTTCCACCTGCATAAATTCCATACGCTCCGCTCAATATTGAACCGCCAACTACATTTGTATTCTTAATAGTATTTCTCTTTGCACCAAGACCTGTACCGAGACTCGAAATCCATACTACTGCTCCGGTAGTCGATGTGTTTGTAATCGTAAGATTCTTTGTGGTACCACCTGTTGTATTCGAGCCATCTAAAATATAATAATCTCCGCCGTTAATCTTAAATATTGATGTTGTTGAAGAACCTGATATAGATGTTGTTACACCCGTATTCGGTTTAAATGTAATCGTATTAGTTGAACTTGCTCCGACTACTTCGTTCAATGTTAACGGATATGTTTCCCCCGAAGTATACGATGCATCGTTAAGCAGGAATCTCACTGCACCACTTACTCCGCGTGTGTTTAAATCTGTTATTGCTGCTGTTATTGTTGCATAGATTCCGTTCACACCAGCCGGATATGAATATTGTGTATCTTCAGATTTCTTTATGTATAAATTACCTGTATATACTTTTCCATTCTCCATAGGTACCCAGGTTATTTCTTCCGTCTCTACCTTCTTTGTCCCAGTTATCCGTGTCTGTCCGTTATTTTCTTTATTGCCTTCTTCATAAACGGGAATGTCAACCATTACTTTTTTCACTACTTTCTCAAATGTAATGTTCTTACCGGTTACTTTATTAAACAATGTTGTTCCAACTGTATAATCTCCCGATAAGGCAGGTTGTGTAATTAAATACTTATTCGGAACGCCCGGAGGAGTAGAACATGCAGGCGGATTTGCAGTGTATCCTGAACCACCTGAAGGATTAGAACCCACATTCGGTGTAGTTGCATTATCTTGTGCAACAACATAATAAGATACTGTATCACCAACCGAAACTCCCGCTCCGAATGTAAATGAATATTGGTTCGCCCCAAGTGATGATGAAGTTACAGATGTATAACTGCTTGAATTGATTTTGAAATATAATACTGGTAATCCTAAACCCGATGTCGGTACTCCACTCGCATCTGTAATAGTTGACGTTAAAGTCCTTGATGTTGTCGAGCCTGTATTTGTTAACGGTGTGTAAGTAATTACAGGTGGATTCATATCAAGAGGTATACCCGCATATTCATCCGCTCCAACGTCAGGAGCTGATGCAGGATATGACGGATTGTTCGGATAACCCGAATTAGGATATCTTGCATTACCATCGTAATCTACTAATATTGAAGGTGTAGAAACTGTTGAGCCTCCGCTTTCACATTGTGAGGCTATTGCAGTGTTTAAATGTAAATCGTATGGAGTTGTAGTAACATTTATGAATGATGGTAACTCTGAGAATGAAAAATTATCCCTCGATGCTACTCTGGTTTTATAAGCAGAGATTGTCTGGTCAGAATTCGTTCCATCGTAATAAATTAACTTATTTGCCGCAGGTGCTCCCGCGTAAAAATCATTATTATTTGATGTTGATGTATAGTATGTTGAACTATATACACCCGACCATCTTAATGCAGCAGATATACCACTTGTGGTACCAGGAGTTGAATTATTCACAATTATATTATTCCTGAATTCACTTGCGGTCGTTGAGCTCTTATATACAGCCGATGAACCAAATGTTGTACCAGTTGATACCGCATCCAGATAAACTGTATTATAATATAAATTTACTGTTGTTCCTCCGGAAATATATATACCACCTATTGCATTCGCACCTGTTGCTATAGGGGTTTTTAAATCACTTATGTAATTATTATAAATGTTTGTTAAAGTGCCTGCTGTTACATAAATACCGTAAACTATTCCCGATGCATTATTTGCAGTTAAGTTATATACTTTGTTCTTATAAATATCATTTGCTGTACCTGCAACATTTTGCAAACCATAAACTGTTGCAGCACCTGTTGTATTTAATCCGTATACATTATTGTTATATACAGTCAATGAAGTTGGAGCAGAACTGTTTCCAAATGTAATACCATACATTGAACCCGAACCCGTCCAGTTTGATACAGTATTTCCGTTTATTGTACATCCGGTTGCTCCGTATCCCTGGTATATACCATACATTGCCGAACTCCCTCCGGTAATGTTGGAAATATTATTGTTCGTATATACCATAGTTTGCGTAGTTGATGTGTAATGTTGAATTCCGTAAAATATCGTTGCACCTGTTAAAGTAATATTCGAAAAATTATTCGCATTAAATGTTGCTGTACCTCCGGTAGGTGAACCAAAATCATAAAATCCAAATACAGTTCCACCGGCACCTGTTTTACTGAATGTCCCGGATATTGCATTATTACTTACGGTTATATTATTCGTAGCATTACTGTTGTAAATAAAATAAACTGACCCGGTCGATGCTATTGATAAATTTGTATATGTATTATTACTTATACTTAATGCAGTACCGACAACTGATGCATTATATATTAAATTAGAAGCTCCTGTACCAGGTCTTGTTATCGAAGCAAACGAATTATTATTTATATTTAGGGTAGCCGGACTTGATGAAGAAGTACTATAAATACCATAAAATGTACCTGAAGTCGCAGTTGACCAGTTACAGTTATTTATCGTATTATTATTTATATTTACTGTATTCCCGGCTGCTGTTCCACCAGACACGTTTTCAATTACTGAAACCTGGCTTGTTGTTGCACCACTGCTAATCGATAATGTATTATTATTAATTGTAGAACTTGCACTTACGGCTGTATTTAAATAAATACCTCTTAAAGTAGAAACGTGGTTTACTCCCGAACCATTATTATTATTAATTGTATTATACGATACGTTAAAGTTATATTGTGCTAAAGTTCTTACACCCGCAGCAGGATTCGTTGCTGATGCTCCGCCTCCGAAATTGATAATGTTATTTCCTGTTGAAACAGATGTTCCCCCAACATCGTTACCAAAGTCACATAAAGTAAAAGGAGTTGCACCCGCATAACCGATCAAGGCAATTCCAATATTACAGTTTTGAAGAGTATTACTATAAAATGAATTATATGAGTTTGTTCCGGAAGCTGCCGTTGGGATCACTACTGTCGTTTGAGCTGTTATTAATGCGTTCATAACATTTATTGCCCTCGAACCATCAACCGCAGGAGCAGTACCCGAAGCATTATTGAGCCTGTTCAATGTTACTACACAATTTTTTATTGTATTATACTGGCAGCCGTCTGTTACGCTCGCTTTATATAATCCGTAACCATATTCCATAGTTGACGGATTTGTTGTGTTTGCTGCATTATCTGTTAAATCTATTCCGTCTATCACTACATAGTCCGAACCTACTAAATTCCATATTCCATCCTGTACAGCAGTTCCGGGAGTTCCTGTTCCGCCAGTGTACGCTGTTATTAATGGATTTGCACCTGTACCCGATTTCTGAAATATTATAGGGTTTCCTGATGTACCTGTTGCCGTTAATGAAATTGGTGCACTTATTGTTTCTGTATATCCTGCAGCCACATTAAATGTTACGCCGCCTGATCCCACTCCCGATGTATTCAGGGCTATAACAGCCGCCGATATCGTTGCATAATCTCCGGGAATCGTTTTTGTTCCGGATAACTGGGCAAATGTACTCTGCACTAATGCAAACATTGCCAGTACTAAGATGGATGTAAATAATTTTTTCATAAATTTAGTTTATTATGATTAATAAGTTCTTTTATAATTTAATTTTCTATTTAGTAATTTAATAATTGCTTCGCAATCAGTTCTTCGGGGCAAGTCGGTCTTTTTAATATGTATATAAAACAATATAAATTTTGCTTTGTTTTTATATCAAATACGGATATATCAAACACCGAGAAATAAAGAATTGTGATTAAAACAACTTACATTATATCTTTGTTAGAAATAAACCTTTTAATATATTAATCTGATGAATTAATTTAAGTCTTACTTTTCTAAATTAACACTATTTACCCCGAAAATCAATGGTTTTTAAGCTATTTTGTAAGATTTATAGACTATGTTTGTAACAATAAATTATAATCTGTTTTCTGCCATTTTAAAATTCAATCTTACACTTTTTATTCAATACTGCATTTTATAAATTAAAAATAATAATAATTTTGTACTTGACAGTTAACACTATTATTACTATATTGGAGTAATGTAATTTTATAAATATTAAAAACAAATTTACTGGTTTTGATATTAAATATATGAAGTTATACATCAATATTACCTC
>CAIUQV010000158.1 GCA_903901375.1 uncultured Ignavibacteriota bacterium | reverse complement strand
TTTGAAAGTTCCGATTCAAGTTCATCAATTTCCTTTTGAACTTCTTTAATATCTATTTCCGGCTCTTCTTCGAATGTATCTACATATCTTGGAATATTTAAATTAAAATCATTTTCTTGTATTTCCTCCGGTTTTGCAATAAAGGAATATTTATCTATAGTCTTGAATTCTTTATAAGTTGAAAAGATTTTATTTAAATCCGTTTCTCTAAGTTTGTTTTGATTTGTTGCACTTTCAAATTCGTTACTGGCATCTATGAATAAAACATCTTTGTTCTTTTTCTGTCGGTTGAATATTAAAATCGCAGCAGGAATAGGTGTTCCAAAGAACAAGTTTGCGGGTAATCCTATAACAGCTTCTATTAAATTTTCCTCTAAGAATTGTTGACGAATTTTTCCTTCCGCTCCGCCACGGAATAATACTCCGTGCGGCACAACAACGCCGAGCTTTCCGGTTTCATTTAAAGTTTCTATCATATGTGTTATAAATGCATAATCACCTTTGCTTTTCGGAGGAATTCCTCGCCAAAAGCGGTTATGTTTATCAGATGATGCACTTTCCGCTCCCCATTTATCCAATGAAAATGGTGGATTTGCTACAACAATATCAAATTTCATTAATTTATCTTTTTCAACCAATTTGGGATTGTTAATAGTATCGCCCCATTCAATTTTAGCATTATCAATTTTATGAAGGAACATATTCATTTTACAAAGAGCATAAGTATTACCATTACTTTCCTGACCGTATAATGAATAATTACTGCTTCCAACTTCATTTGCAACTTTTATTAAAAGTGAACCTGAACCGCAAGTAGGATCACAAATTCTGTCACCTTCTTTTGGTTGTAAAAGCTTTGCAAGCAACTGCGATACTTCACCGGGAGTGTAAAACTCCCCACCTTTTTTACCTGCATCACTAGCAAAATTTGAAATTAGATATTCATAAGTATTTCCTATTACATCTCTTTCGCCTATGTGCGAAGGTCTAAAATCAAGGACAGGGTTAGAAAAATCTTCGACTAGATTCTTCAGCCTGCGATTTCTATCCTTTGTCTCACCGAGGTTGATTTCGGAATTGAAATCTATTCCCCTAAAAACATCTTCCAATTTTCCGGTATTTGTTTCTTCAAGTTTTTGTGTGGCAATATTTATTAGCTCCCCAATGTTTACATCGTTACGATGGTCAAATAAATAATAATAAGAACTTTCCTTAGGGACGATAAATCTTTCCCTGTTTAAGGCGCGCTCGATCCTTACTTCATCACCTTTGTATTTTTGTGAGAACTCTTCTTTTTTATCTTCCCATATATCGGAAATGTATTTGATAAACAGAAATACGAGAATGTAATTCTTGTACTGATCAGGGTCAACAACTCCCCGGAATGTATCACATGCACGCCAAGCTGCATCGTTTACTTCGTCTTGTGTTGGGATTTTAAAATCTTCTTTCATTATGATTCTTTTATTTTATTATATAAAATATTTTCAATTAATAAGTCTTTTTTATTGCTTAT
>CAIUQV010000157.1 GCA_903901375.1 uncultured Ignavibacteriota bacterium | reverse complement strand
GAGCTGTTTCCCCGTCAGCCCTCCTCATCTACCTCATTTATAAGGAGTGAAAGTATAGGTAGGTAAACTTATTTACTGTTTGACATTGATAACAACATTTCCTTTCAAAAAAATTCCCTTAATTATAATTTTCTTCAAAGAAAATTCAGCTAAATATATAATTATATGATTTATCATTTACTTATAAAATCCTTTTTTTGTACGAAATTTTGAAATTAATTGAACCAGTAATTTTTATAATGAAATCCGAATTAAAATAAATGAATCTTAAGGAGTATTTATTAGAAAATTCAACTGTCCGAAAGGAATTTGAATTAAATCAGATTGCATAAAATAAATTATAGATGGTAATATAAACAAACTGTTTATTGAGCGTTTGAAAAAGTACTGGAGTGATTGTTAGGTTGAGAGTTTGTTATAAAGAAATGGAATAGTCGACCTAAAGATTATAAGGTTGTTTGCAATGAGAGTTTTTTATAATGAAATGGAAAAGTAGTACGCCCGGGACGATTCGAACGTCCGACCCACAGCTTATATGGTTGTTTGCAATGAGAGTTTGTTATAATGAAATGGAAAAGTAGTACGCCCGGGACGATTCGAACGTCGACCCACAGCTTATATGGTTGTTTGCAATGAGAGTTTTTTATAATGAAATGGAAAAGTAGTACGCCCGGGACGATTCGAACGTCCGACCCACAGCTTAGAAGGCTGTTGCTCTATCCTGCTGAGCTACGGGCGCGTGTTATGAACAATAATAAAAATAGTGATAATTAATATTTCTTTCAAGTCTATTAATTATTTACCTTAAGTAATTTTATTAAAAGACAATATATTTCAGTTAAACTCAGCAAATCCCTTTATAATTAAAGGAATTAAAAGAAAAGCCTTAATAAATTTGATTATTGATTGCATTGACTTTCCTTCAAAATAGAATTATTTTGCTGTTTGCACATTTTTAGCATATTTTAAATAAAGGAAATTTAAGTCGGAGATAAATTTTGAAGAAGAATCTATTTAGAATTATTCTTACAGTAGTATTTATTGCAGCCGCAATTATGTATTTATTACCAACTTATCAGGACTATCAGATTAACAAGCAATTAGCAGGTCTGACTGGTCAGGATAGCTTGGATTTTGTTACAAAAAACGCTGACAAGATAAGAAAATCAAGGGACGGAAGAATTAAACTTGGTCTCGACCTTAAGGGTGGTATGTATGTTGTATTAGACGTTGATGTCGTAAAACTTCTGCAGGATTTAACCAAGAAGAAAGACGATCAGACTTTAAATCAGATACTTGACGAATTAAGGAATGTACCGGAAACATCTGATGTACCACTTATTGATGTTTTAAAACAGAAGTTAAAAGAGAAAGGATTAAACCTAAAGTCTTTTTACGGTGAAGTAAGAGACAGCGAAGCAGATGTTGAAGCAAAGCTGAACAAAGAAATTGACAATTCTATTGACAGAGCAGTTGAGATAGTTCGTAACCGTATAGATCAGTATGGTGTAGCAGAACCACAGATTCAGAAAATCGGCGGTAAGAGAATTATTGTTGAGCTGCCAGGAATCAACAATCCCGGTGAAGTGAGAAAACTTCTTCAAGGTACTGCATTACTACAGTTTCAACTCCTGAAAGATCCAGAATCAGCAGTAAAAGTAATGCAATCGATAAACAGTGTACTGGTTGGTAAGGAAATTACAGACTCTACAAAGAGCGGAAACAAGCTGGATTCTCTAAAAAATAAGAATTTATCATCAACAAAGGACAGTATTTTAAAAGAGACAGCAGGAAAAAATGAAATAAAGAAAGATACCACGAAGAAAGATATTACCAAAAAGGAAACCAATAAAAAGGATACAGGCAAGAAAGATTCAACAAAAACAAATAAAAAGGATACTACCAAAAAGACAGATACTTCAAAACTAGCAAGCGACACAAACAACCTGAAAGATACATCACAGGCAAATCTGTCCGAAGAGGAGTTTAAACTTAAGTTTCCATTTTTCTATTTGGTAAGATTAAACGAACAGAGCGGTACAGCAGACGGATACGTAAGAGAACAGGACAAGGAAAAAGTTGATTTAATATTAAAAAGAGAAGATGTTAAAGCAATTATCCCGTCGGATGTAATGTTCGCATGGTCACAGAGGTCTTTTGAATCAGGCGGTGAAAAGATTTTCACATTGTACTGCCTGAAAAAAGATGCTGAATTAACAGGAAAAGTTATTGAAGATGCAAAATCAAACATCGATCCTCAAAGCAACACACCTATAGTATCAATGTCAATGAGCACTGAGGGTTCAGCCGACTGGGCAAGAATTACAGGTGCAAACATAAACAAAAGATGTGCGATAGTACTTGATAACGTAGTATATTCGGCTCCAGTGATCAGGTCTAAAATTTCCGGCGGTAATTCACAGATTGAAGGAATGGGAAGCGTTCAGGAAGCAAAACTTCTTGAAATCGTTCTAAAAGCCGGTGCATTACCAGCACCTTTGAAGATTGCAGAAGAAAGGTCAATAGGACCATCGCTTGGAGAAGACTCAATCAGAAAAGGGATCACATCATCATTAGTAGCACTGTTACTCGTAGCATTATTTATGATAGTTTATTACAGAACAGGCGGCTC
>CAIUQV010000156.1 GCA_903901375.1 uncultured Ignavibacteriota bacterium | reverse complement strand
GTCTGAATACAATTATTTTAAGGATAAATATAATGATTCTAATATATATTTCCATGGGATACTTCAGAGAAATGAATTGCTTAAAGAATATGCTAAATATAGTATTTTTCTAAATACAAGTGAATATGATAATTTTCCAATGAGTATTGTGGAAGCTGGTTTGAACAATTTAATTGTTGTATCATCAAAGATCGGAGGTATTGAAACTATTTATAGTGAAAACGAAATAAAATATTTTAAGTCAGGTGATTTGGATGATTTAATAAGAACTTTTGATGCATTGACCTGTGAACTTTCAAAATACAAATCATTTTCAAATAATCTTACTAATAAAGTTATCTCGTTTAGCTGGGAAAATGTAAAAGAAAAGTGGTTGGAAGCATTAAAAATTAATATTCAATGAAAGTAGTAATTTTAGCTGGTGGATTGGGAAGCAGATTGAAACCATTTACTGAAATGATACCTAAACCTTTGTTGCCAATTGGTGAAAAGTCAATACTCGAGATACAGATAGAAAGGCTAAAATTATCGGGATTTAATGAGATAATTTTGGCAACAAATTATAAGTCGGAATATATTGAAAGTTATCTTGGGGATGGCAAAAAGTACGGTGTTAAGTTAATAATAAGTAAAGAGTTAAAACCATTAGGTACCGCTGGACCTTTAACATTGTTGAAAGATAAACTAAATGAACCATTTGTAGTTATTAACGGTGACATTTTAACATTGCTAGACTTTAGTAAATTATTCAGATTCGCTCTCAATAAAAATGAACTATTAACTATTGCTATTAAAAAAGAGATTTTACCTTTTGCTTTTGGAAACATAACTTTTGCAGATGATTACGTTATTAATGTTGAAGAAAAACCTGATTTTGTGACATACATACTTGCTGGAATTTATGTGATGCAGCCAGAAATATTCAATTTAATCCCTGATAATACCTATTATGGTATTGATACTCTTATCAGAGATATGATTAAAAAGGGTTTGAAAATTGTAAAATATGAGATGGACGAATATTGGCTTGATATAGGCAGGTTAAATGATTATGAAGAAGCCCAGAATATCTATCAAAAACACTTTAGAGATACCAAATGAGTGAAAAAGTATTTTTAACAGGTGCAGCAGGATTTATCGGTTCACATTTGGTTGAACAGCTTTTGGAATATGGATTTCTAGTTAAGGCATATGTAAGGTATAATTCAAGGAATAACTGGGGATGGCTTGAAAAATTATCAGAGAAAGGCAATCTTGAAATTATTTCAGGAGATATTAGAGATTATGATTCAGTATCAAATTCGATGAAAGGTTGCGATTCAGTCATCCATCTTGCAGCTCTAATTGGTATTCCTTATTCATATGTTTCACCATTAGCATACATAAAAACCAATATTGAAGGTACTTATAACATTCTCGAGGCGGCAAAAAAGTATGATATAAATAACATTGTTATTACGTCAACAAGTGAGGTATATGGTTCTGCTGAGTATGTACCAATTGACGAAAAGCATAAACTTGCAGGACAATCACCTTATGCAGCTTCGAAAATATCTGCTGATGAAATTGCATTAAGTTATTATAGGTCATTTGACTTACCGGTCAAAGTAATTAGGCCATTTAATACATATGGACCACGGCAATCTGCTCGTGCTATAATACCGAGTATAATAATTCAATTATTGTATTCTAATAGTAAAATACAACTTGGTAATCTGAATCCCGTAAGAGATTTCACTTATATTCCTGATATTGTAAATGGTTTTTTTGAAATTTTTAAATCAAATAAGTTATTTGGCGAAGTTACAAATGTTGGCTCAGGTATTGGAATAACCATGAAAGAACTATTTGCATTAATTTGCGAATTAATGGATGTTAAAGCTGATTTAAGTATAATTGAAGAAAGAAAGAGACCATTAAAAAGTGAAGTGCATAAATTGATATGTGATAATTCAAAATTAATAGAAAATACAAACTGGAAATGTACTTATAATCTTGAAAATGGTTTATTAAATACTGTTGAATGGATTAAGGCGAATAAAAAGATGTACAAAAATATATATAATATTTAATGGGCAGATTCAATATACCATTATTTAAACTTAATTATGATAAGAATGAAGAGAATGCTGTCCTGAGGACTATGAAGAGTCAATGGATTTCCTCAGGTCCAAAAGTTAATAAACTTGAAAAGAAATTTTCAGAAATTATTGGAACGAGGTATTCACTTGCAACATCAAATTGTACATCATCTCTCCATTTAGCGGTTCTTACTGCAGGAATCAAATATGGTGATGAAGTATTATGCCCGTCACTAACATTTGTCGCAACAGTAAATTCGATTTTGTACGTTGGAGCAGTTCCTGTTTTTTGTGATATTAAGAGTGAAAGTGAATTAACAATTTCACCTGATGATATTGAGAGAAAAATAACATCCAAAACTAAGGCAATTATTGTAATGCACTATGCCGGTTTCCCTTGTGACATGAAACGTATTATGAAGATCTCCAGAAAATATAAATTAAAGGTTATAGAAGATGCATGCCATGCGCCTCTTTCAGAGTACCAGGGAAGAAAACTAGGTACTTTTGGAGTATCAAGTTGCTATAGTTTCTATTCGAATAAAAATATTTCAACTGGTGAAGGTGGGATGTTTAACACAAATATAAAACAATATTTCCAGCAAGCTAAACTTCTCAGATCTCATGGAATATCTACGACTTCTTTTGATAGGTTAAAAGACTCTAAGGATTATAATGTTCTTGGTGCTGGCTATAATTATCGTATGGATGATTTAAGAGCCAGTATAGCCTTAGTGCAATTAGAGAAATTAAAAATGGATATTTACAGAAGAGCAAAGGTGAGAAAACTTTACTTAAAGTACTTAACTAATATTAATAGTGTGAAAATACCTTTCGTAAATTATGATGGTAATTATTCAAATTATATATTCCCAATATTGGTTCAAAACAGAGATCAGGTAAGAAAGTATCTTTTGAAAAAGGGTATTCAAACCAGCATTCATTATAAACCTGTTCACAGATTAAGTACATATGAGAAATATTATTTAGAATTACCATTAACTGATTTAGTATATTCTAAATTGCTTACTTTGCCGATGTATGGATCATTAAAGTTAGTAGAAATTAAATACATCGTGAATTCTTTAGCCGAAATTGTGAAATAGTATGAATAAAGTTCTTTTGTATGGAGCGGGCGATTTCGGGCATTTGATAAAAAATATGCTTAATAATACAGACTATTCTTTTGCCGGGTTCATTAGTGATATAATAACAGGAGACGAAATTCTCGGTGATTATAATTATTTGGTAGAAAATGTTGATAAAAAAGAATTCGGATTAGTTTTAACTGTAGGTTATTCAGATATAAAGAACAGATATAAAATATATGAAAAAATATCAGGGGATGGTTTTACATTACCAAATATAATTCATCATAATTCCAGAATTGACGATACAGTTAGAGTTGGTAAGGGTAATATTATTATGTCGAATACTGATATAGATTATAATACTGTTTTAACTGATGTAACTGTTGTATGGCCCGG
>CAIUQV010000155.1 GCA_903901375.1 uncultured Ignavibacteriota bacterium | reverse complement strand
GACACAGTTTGACGGCTCACAGCTTGCAAGCGGTGTTTACTTCTATAAACTTGAAGCAGGTGATTACAAAGAAGTACGCAAGATGACATTAATCAAATAATATAAGATATTCATAGTTCTCCTTTCGTTAAATGGAGGGTCGTATTGGGACGGCTCTCCATTTTTTTATTCCCGAGATTGTTTTTCTTTTCTTTAATACTCCTTGAAATCAATTATGGCTAAACTACAAACAAGGAAAAAACATACCGAATAAATACCTTGTTTATTATACGTATTATACGGATGATGCTAATGTTTATAATTCGTTACCCAATTTAAAAACTTTTATAAAACTAAATTATTGAGGTGTAATTTATGAAGAGACTTACCTTTTTAGTTATTATCGCAACATTTTTTGTATCGGGAGTACTGTTTTCGCAGACAGATATTCGCCCTGATACAAAGGTAAACGTTCCCGGTGACTGGGGAATGACAAACGCGGAAAGAACGAGTAACGTTATGTCGAAAGATGATAATGTTATTCCAAGAGATTTGTTGAATCAATTTCTTGAGGCAAAAAAATCCGGTAATAATGATGAGAAGCTCAGACTGGGTCAGGAGATGGATAAGTACCTGAACGTCAGGCAGACCATTAATAACGGAGACATTGAGATGCTGAGACCTGAAACGGCTCCGATGTATGACCCCGACTGGGGAATCGGCGATTATGCAGTGCACCTCGGTGATGTGGCATCGCCGAGCGGTTACAGACAGTTGGATATGAAGCTTGGCGAAGACGGCAATTTGTACGTTGCAATAAACAGGAGGAATGTGGCTGGTTACAACGGTTACATTATTGTTTACAGGTCTACGAACGGCGGCAAGAACTGGATTAACGTCAGCGGTACAGTTTCTGCGTCAGGATATTTCGGTCAGATTTCGATGCTTGTTGAAAAAAGACACGCTACGAATGACGACTCCACGAGGATTTTTCTGTATTATACAGTGAGTAATTCATCTTTCATGAATGATGCAAGTCTTTACTATTGTTCATTCTTAAGGAGCGGTGCTTCGGGTTCGTGGTACAGCGGTCAGGTTGCCACGCCGACATCGGGGAATAAACTTCAGTATCCTTCTGCCTGTAGTGACGGTATGTATTACAACACTGCAACTTATATCCATTGTGTAGTTCAGGAAGTAACTAATGCAAACGTTCACTTCAGAACTCACCATTACAGGTCAACTACCTGGGGGCAAACACACACTGCGGGTACAATCAACACCACGTTGGCAGATTTTTATCCGAGTGCAGGTTTTAGCAGGGTGATTTCATCTGCATCAGATTCAATTTATATCGCAGTTGAAAGAAGGTTCTCCGCAACCGATGTAGGCTTAAGGTTGCTTGTGCTTCCATCGGCTCCGAGTACGGCTTTTACAACTTATTATTTAACAAGCTCAACGAATGTTAAATATGAAAAGCCTTGCATAACAGTTATGCAGGAAAATGCATCGAGTCCAAGAAATATTTTAGTTACCTGTACAAGGGATACGGCTTCGAAGAAGTATGCAGTATATACGTATTCAACCAACAGCGGTAATTCCTGGACGGTGAATGCGGCATTGGGTTATAACTGGCAGAATTGTGATTTCACCTGGTGCAACTCAGATTCCACTACTGCAGGCGGTGGATATTTTATTGCCGCTTATGTGGATACTAATGGAGATTCTATTGCAGTAAGAAGAGGTGTACTTGGCAGTATGGGAACTGTTTTACATAAGAGGAATGCACACACTGCATCGGGCGTTCTGCCTCCTGTTGTTGCCATTTACAAAGAAGGCGGCAATAAATATTCTGCCTTTGCATATGCGGGATACGGACCAACGAATGTGTATGCAAATCAGGAAAACCTTGCCGCTGTGGGTATTGACCCGATATCAGGAAATGTTCCCAAGACTTTTAAACTGGAGCAGAATTATCCGAATCCGTTTAATCCAACAACAACAATATCATTCGATATAGCGAAGGCAGGTCTGACTAAGATTAAAGTATATAACACGCTTGGCGTAGAGGTTGCAACACTCGTGAACGAAAGCCTGAACGAAGGAAGCTATAAAGTGAAATTCGATGCATCGGGTTTATCGTCCGGAGTGTATTTTTATAAGATTGAAACCGGTGAATTTAGTGATGTACGCAAGATGACATTAGTGAAATAGAAATTATTTTAATAGAATTGTATGAATGGAGAGCTGATACATCGGCTCTCCATTTTTAATATTAAGTCT
>CAIUQV010000154.1 GCA_903901375.1 uncultured Ignavibacteriota bacterium | reverse complement strand
GGACATATAATAAGTCTCAGATTAAAATACTTTGATGAACCCGAATACGAAAGCAGTGTTAAATGGGTTATGCCATTGTTTAACACATTAAGTTATCTTGAAATGGATGGACAGGGTTTCCCTAATCTTTTCAAATCCGATACACTGAAAGTTAAAGCCACAATCCCCGAAGGAGTAAAGAACCTTAAACTAAAGTTCTTTACCACAGGTCACGGCGATGACGAATTTATTCCGCGTATACATAAAATCACCGTTGACGGTAAAGAAGTATTTAATCTTATTCCCTGGAGAACAGACTGTGCTTCATACCGCGACAACAATCCTGCATCGGGAAATTTCCCAAACGGAATGTCATCCTCAGATTACAGCCGTTCAAACTGGTGTCCCGGAATGGTAGTCACTCCATTCGAAATAAAATTGAACGATATCAAAACAGGGGAGCATACATTCAAAGTAATCATAGAATCCGGCGATAATTCATACTGGAACGTCTCCGGCTCACTGATAGGAGATTAGAAATCTGTTGTTTTGTCAGACACGCAAGCCGCAGGCTTGGTGCCTTCAAGCTATTGGCTAGGTGCAGGCGACAGGCAGACATTATACAGGGAATTAACAGGCGGCAACAGGCATTATACAGGGAATTGACAGGCGGCAACAGGCATTTTACAGGGAATTAACAGGCGGCAACAGGGAAAATCGCATTATTCTACAATATATATCTCTGTTGTTCAAATATATTATTAAAATATCAGTGGTAATCAGTCTCTTTCAGTCCGCCGCGGTGGATCAGCGTGCCAGTCTTTTCTATTTTAGAGCTTTAGTAATATATCTCCTCTGCCTAAAACAATCTCTAATTCGTGTAATTAGTATAATTAGTGTAATTCGTGTCTGCTTTTCTTTCGTGTCTTTAGTGTATTTATTGTGGCAATCTTTTCTCTTTTGGTGTTTTAGTGCTTTGGTGGTTAATCTCTTTTAACTGAAATTCTCTTTTAGCGTACCAGTGTTTTAGTTGTAAATCTTTCTGCCTGAAAAATATCAGTGTTAATCAGTCTCTTTCAGTCCGCCGCGGCGGATCAGTGTGCCAATCTTTTCTCTTTTAGTGTTTTGTGATAAATCCCCTTTATCTAAAAGAGAGTAAATCTCACTTCCTCAACTTCTCCATACTTATCCTTACACTCTCAAGATACTTTAATCTCACATCCTCACTTAAAAAAGATCGTACCGCTAAATCCTCTATCTCACTGTACATCGAAACAGCATCGGACAGAACATTCTCTATTCTTGTTTTCTTCATCCCGATCTTTATTCCAAATTCATAAAAATCTTCATACAGATAATGTGCGTTCACTTTATAACTATCCGTGTAATAGCCATCCTTGAAAAGCTCCAGTGCCATTTCAGCATCCTTCGGAAAATGTATCCTTGTGTTTAGCAAATCGTACATTGGACTCAATAAGTAATCATTATATTGATTATTCCTTATCATTGAAAAATTCTTCATATGTGCATCCCCGTTATTCACTATATAATTAAAAACCAGAACCTTGAAAAACTTTTCTACCTCAACAGGATATGCACCGCATATACTTTTCAATTGCTCTGCTATATCTTCATAACTGAAATTATACTTATAGTCAGCTCCGTCCTTCTCTTCTGTCTTTCCAGATATCTGCGTAAAGTCTTCAGTATTAATCTTCTTTCCGTCGGACAATCTGTCAAACCTCTTCGTTAAATAACAGGGTTCAAAACTTTCAGCAAAAAAGAAAATCGCATTTTCCGCTGTATTGATTTTAAATACCTGAGAAGCCAGTTGCATAGTAAAATGCTCATTAGCAGGAATTTCAATAACATGTTCCATCATTGTATTCGGATGCGGCTTCAGCAAATACTCTCCTCCTTCTTCAGTTAGTTCAAGTACTTTCCCGTTAAGTCTCAATGAATGTTTCGGCTGAACTCCGGATAACGATATTCTCCCCGAAGTATTTATTACAGTTTTTTCATACTCGGGTTTTGAAAAGTCTAAAACGTGGCTTACATTCCTGCCGTAAAATAATCTCTTGCGGCACGGATTACAGAATGTATCAAAACCACTTCTCAGGCACGATGGACAGCAGTTAATCTTCATATCACTTCCTTTACTGTTACTGCTCCAATAGTATCCGATCCTGCAGTTTTTATTAATCTTGTAAAGTAATCCTTCTCATCAATCTTCAGAGTTCTGCATTGCAGTTCTTTATTATTTCCTTCCGAAAGAAGTCCGAAGAAGAATGGAAACAAATATTTTGAATGAAACTCTTTTCTGTTCTTTGGGAAAGCAATAGCAATACCCGGCATCGATTTATTGAGTAAGTAACTATCCTCATACGAAAATACATAACCATTACTTGTCCTGTATAAATATCCGGCAAGTTCCTCGTTGTAAAACACACTTGCTTTTTGTTCAATCATATTCATATTTCGAAACTATCTTAATTTTTAATCCCAGTGCATCCAGCAATTTCATAATCTGTACCAATGTAGGATTACCTGTTCCGTTTTCAATATCTATCAGACTCCTGAGTGAGACACCTGCAATATCAGCAAGTTCAGGCTGAATAATCCCAAGCATCTTTCTCCTTTTCCGTATTTCTTCCCCAATCTTTATCAGCCATTTGTTTGTACAAAGCAAAACCCCTGTTCATGATATGTTCATCGACAACAATACTTTTCCATTTCTTTGATTGCATTACGGCATCAATCAGTCTGATTG
>CAIUQV010000153.1 GCA_903901375.1 uncultured Ignavibacteriota bacterium | reverse complement strand
GGCAATACTCCAGAATAATAATCGAAATGCTTTTTACTTTTAAGGACAATTGAAAACAGGACACCATATTGTATGCAATATTCAGAAATCATTTCTGTAATTGTGTCATCATATTCTTTTAATTTATCAGAATCATCATTTACGAGTACCATTATATCCACGTCAGAATCTTCGTCATAATCCCCTCTTGAGTATGAACCGAATAATATTATCTTATCAAGTTTATCTCTGAAGATTCCGATTAAACTTTGTACTGCAAGGTCTGATATTTCTTTGATTTCTTTTGTCATTTAACAAAATATACATACATTATACAAATAAATCAAATTACAGGAGCATTCCTATTTCAGCAGTACTAATTTGCCTTTATGGAGAGTGGTGCCGTTTTTATCGTTTATTGAGTAAAAATAAATTCCTGAGGTAAGATTTGCGGCATTGAACTTATGATTGTAAGTTCCTGCGTTCAGAGTTCCAAGTTCTTCACGGGAGACTTCCCTGCCTAATGCGTCGAATATTTTTAAAGAGACAACGTATCTTTTGCTGATGCTGAATTTTATGTTTGCGGATGAATTAAACGGATTCGGGTATGCGTTTACGAAATCTTTAACTATTTCATTTGATTCAATCACGGGTGTTGACTGAGCGATGTAGTCGCTGATACCCTTGCCGATTACTTCACCGTGTTTGAGGTAGAAATAAATTGTCCAGGTGTTTCCGTCTGTACGAGTAACCCATCCGGTTTCGATTGAAACGGCAAAGTCAATTGACTTAAACATGGAATCGACCCAGCGAGAAGAAGTTTGTCCTGCAGTCGGATAAATTGGATATCTGCCGAACCAATAGCCACCGTTGTTGAAAAGTTTATTACGGAACGTATTAAGGTTCACAGATTTCCTTCCTGTGTCTGTGTAAGAATACATAAAGAGCCGCATGGTAGTATCAGCATTGCTCGGGAACGGGTCGTGGCTGTCTATGAACAACTTAATTCTGTTCTGACTGTATGTTTGTAGTATTTTTGCTTTCACATCTTTCACAGCATTCCAGTAAGACGGCGAGTCCCAGTCGCGGTTAAAGTCAATCGGGTTCTGGTCTTTGCCCGTTCCGCCGATAGCAGCCATATCAACGTCCATGATTGGAATGACATGGACGATAGCTTTAGTGCGAAGATAATCTGCCTTTGGGTCTGCGGATGCGAGGAAGTTCATCAGACCTTCGACGACGTAATTCGAATGTGTTTCCATTGCGTGATTTCTGCCGAGTACCCAGACAGCGAATTTGCCGGTATCGTTAATGTTTGGATTAGTGAATTTAAATAGCTTTACTGCACGTCCGAGTTCGGAAGTGGAAACGTTTGAAACAGTAACGAAAGGATTACCGCTGTACTGAGAGATTAAATCATTTAGCCGAGAATAAACATAAGGGTAGCCGTGAGAGAAATAAACAGTTCTTCTGCTGTAAAGATTTGTGAACTCTTTGGAATCGCCGACTATGGCACCGGAAATTCTGTACCAGGTGATTTTGTCGTAGCTGTATGCCAGCAATGCCGGCAGATAGTATTGCTGAGTGTATTTAACTTTAAGTTTAAAGGCACGGGTTGAGTCTATGCCGGATACTTTGAAATAGAACACAACGTTATGTATGTCGCCTCTTTTCAGGACTGATTCCATTTTGAGTGAATTAGCGGAATTGTCGATGCTGAGTATGCGGGCGTTTGCACCCTCAAAAGACGTGTCTATAGTAATCTGTGCATACGAGACGGATGCCGTGATGAGGAGCAATATTATCAGAGTATATTTCATAGAGAAAATTATGGTAAAGGTTTGGAAATTTCAAGATATAAGAGATGAACGGTTGTTATGAGTAGGTTCACGAATAGAAGAGATATATCATTAGTAGGTTCACGGAGTAAACAGAGGAATCACAGAGAGGCACAGAGAGAAAGAGATTGGCACACAGATTTATAATGAAAGAAGTGATTAAAACTGATTTTAATAATTTATGTGGAATACCTACGGCATTCAATTGTTTTATGTGTCATTGTCTACTGATATGTAATCTCTACGAGATTAATGGATTGTGTTTGATAGAGTAAAGATTCAACTTCTATAACATGGAAACACCAAATCGACTG
>CAIUQV010000152.1 GCA_903901375.1 uncultured Ignavibacteriota bacterium | reverse complement strand
GTAAGCAGGGGCATATTAATATTATTTATTATTTGATATCATTTCGGGGAAACGACTTTAAGCAAATTAACACTTTACAAACCCAGATAATACACATAAATTAGTAGTTCAAAATACTCGTGTATTTAGACGAAATTTATGAGAACCTTATAAATTTGATTTAAATATCATAATATTTTAACAAAAACACTGTATATTTGCGTTTATTAGGTGTTGATAAAATATATTTTTAATCTTAGACTTTTTTTGAATTTTCGAAATTATTTTAGATGAGTTTTTGTTCAAAGAATCATAAGGGGTTCCGGCTTTGCCAAAAGGTTTGAAATTTAATTTTGAGATTTAATTTTGGGCAGGCATATTTCATTTATTTTTAAGTTATTTATGCATAAATTTTTCAATGGATAAACATCTACTCGATTACAATTTGAAGGTGCGTTTACCTATCATTGCGTTTGTGGTGATAGCGGTTTTTGCGATTACGTATTACGCATCTTATGCCGAGCGAAACAGTATCGGTTATACGCCGGAGCAGCCGGTGAAGTTTTCACATAAACTGCATGCAGGTTCAATGCAGATTGACTGCAAGTATTGTCATACAGGAGTTGATAAGTCGCGGGCGGCGAGTGTACCGTCTGTGGATATCTGTATGAACTGCCACACTCTTGCCAGGACGGACAGACCGGAGATTCAAAAGCTGACGAGTTATTACAAGGACAATAAACCGCTTGAGTGGAACAGGGTTCACAAGGTTCCGCAGTTTGTCTATTTCAACCACAGTTCGCACGTTAATAAACAGATTGATTGTATTAACTGTCACGGAGACGTGAAGGCGATGGAGGTTGTGGGGCAAACGAATTCGTTTACGATGGGTGCCTGTCTTAGCTGTCACAGACAGCCGGAGAAGAAGATAAGCAACTTTGAAGAGATAAAGGCGAACCTGAAAAAGGGTCCTGAGAATTGTTCGGCTTGTCACCGTTAATAAAATTAAAACAGAGTTTAAAAGATTAATATATAACAAATGAAAATTTTAGATTTTCTGAGAGAGAAAAAATCAGACAGGAAACATTTTATTTATGCAGCGGGTGCAGTTGCATTAGGCGGTTTTCTGCTTGCTAAGTTTCCGATAAAGTTTTTATCGAAGCGCGCAGAGAACATTTATAGTTCTAACGGAAAGATTCAGGTGAGGGAAAATCCTGATTCGGTTAAACGAATTAAAGCTTAATGCGGAAAGGAAAAGAATTTGTCAGATAAAGATATTAATTACTGGAGAGGGTTCAGCGAGCTAAACAGCGACCCGGATTTTCTGAAGGCGAAAGAAGATGAGTTTCCTGAGGGAGCGGCAGATGGTTTGGATACGACGAAGTCTTCGGCAGTGAGCCGCAGGACTTTTCTTGCTTTGATGGCATCGTCGGCGGCGCTTGCGGCGACGGGGTGTTCGGACTACAGGGATAAGGGAGCGATTATACCTTACAATAAGAAACCTGAAGAGGTTACGATAGGTAATCCGAATTTTTATGCTTCGACGTGTACTGCGTGTGCAAATGCCTGCGGGATACTGATTAAGACGCGCGAGGGAAGACCTATAAAGGTGGACGGAAATCCTGAGCATCCTGTGAATAAGGGTAAGATTTGTGCAACGGGACAGGCGAACATTATGAACCTGTACGATCCGGCGAGACTGAGAGAGCCGATGCTGAAAGGTAACGGCGGGTTTTCTTCCGTTAGCTGGATAGATGCTGATACGAAGATTGTTGATGAGTTTAAGAAGGCAGTTGCGGCAGGCAAAGAGATTGCGGTGATTACGCATACTGTAACTTCGCCGACTGCAAAACTTTTGTTTGAAGATTTTGCGAAGAAGTACACTACTGCAAAGTTTTATTCTTATGAGCTTACGAGTGATGTAAATAAGGTTAATGCGTTTAAGAAGTGTTTTGGTAAAGATGGTTTGCCGGTGATAAAGTGGAATGAGGCGAAGGTGATACTTTCGCTTGAGTCTGATTTTCTTGCGAAGGAGGCGAATTTTGTTGAGGCGCAGAGGCTTTATACAGAGAGCCGTGACGTGATGAAGAAGAATGGCGAGTTTAATAAGTTGTATGTTGTTGAGGGTGCGTACAGTCTGACGGGTGCGAACGCGGATTACAGGATTAAGCTGAGGACTGATGCGATTGAAGAGTTTGCATATGCATTGATAGATGCGCTTGGCGGGAATGATTCGAAAATAGATGAGCTGATAAAGAAATATAATTTAAAAAAGGAAGCTATTAAGTCGCTCATTGAAGATTTGAAGGCGAATAAAGGCGAGGCGTATGTAGCGGCTGCGGCGAAGTTCCCGGAATCAACACACATGGCTGTTTATAAGCTGAATGATATACTTGCGACGAAGGTATATTCGAAGGAGAGTTTTTCTGTGCCTGTGATGCCGCTAACGGCAACGGCGGAGATGGAAGCATTTGTTGGAAGGATGAATGCGGGCGGAGTTGGTGCAGTGGTTCATTTTGATACGAATCCGGTTTATCATTTTTCATCTGATTATAAGTATGCAGATGCACTTAAGAAGGCGGGGCTTGTTGTAACTTTTGCAGAGGCGCATAATGAAACGAGTGAGCTGAGCAATTATGTACTTCCGATAAATCATAATTTTGAATCGTGGGGCGACCACAAACCGAGGACGGGTGTGATGAGTACTCAGCAGCCTGTTATAGCGCCTATTTATAAGACAAGACAGAAGGAAGCCGCAATGCTTAACTGGCTTGCAGATAAGCCTGAAGGTTATGCCGAAAATATTTATATGAATTATATTAAGGCAAACTGGGAGAAGTCGGTTTATTCAGTTGTGAGTGCGAAGGTAGATTTCAAGACATTCTGGACCGGTGCAATTCACGACGGAGTGATAACGTTCAACGAAAAGTTTGATGATAATTTTAGTTTTAAGGCAGAGGGTCTGAATGCCCCAGTGTTAAAAGCTTCAACGGCGGCAGTGCTTCAGCTTAACCGTCCGAGTTATTTAACAGACGGAAGGTTTGCGAATAACGGATGGCTTCAGGAGCTGCCAAATCCGATTACAAAATCTGTGTGGGATAACTATGCATCTGTTTCGCCGGCATATGCAGAACAGCTTGGGGTGAAGGCAAACGATATGGTGGAAATTTCGGCAGGCGGAAAGACAGTGTCAATGCCGGTTTTCGTGCAGCCGGGTATGGCAGACGGAGTTGTTGCGATAGACCTTGGCTACGGAAGAACTAATGCAGGGCCTATAGGTAACGGTGTTGGATTTAATTCAATAAATTTCATTTCGAAGAATCCGGCAATTTCCGAGTGGATTTATAATGACGTAAAGATTGCGAAAGCGGCTGGTACTTATGAGGTTGTTTCAACACAGGAGCATTTCCCGATTGATAACGAAAGGTATAACGATATACACCTTAAACGCGAAATAATCCGCGAGGGTGTTTTTGAAGAGTATAAAGAAAATCCGAAATTCTTAAAAGAGGAAATCGGTAAAGTTGATTTATTTAACATTGTTCCTTCGTATGAATTTACAACGAATAAATGGTCAATGTCAATTGATTTGAATAAATGTACGGGTTGTAACTATTGTGTAGCGGCGTGTAACGTTGAGAATAATATTCCTGTTGTGGGCAAGGAACAAGTGGGCAAGAACAGAGAAATGATGTGGATGAGGATTGACAGGTATTACGGCGGACATTCAGACGATCCGAGAGTTTCGTTCCAGCCGATGCTTTGTCAGCATTGCGATAATGCACCTTGCGAAAACGTCTGTCCTGTTGCGGCAACAAACCACAGTCCTGACGGCTTAAACCAGATGGCATACAACAGATGCGTCGGAACAAGGTACTGCTCGAACAACTGTCCTTATAAAGTGAGAAGGTTCAACTACTTTAACTTCAGGGATAACCTTGCAGACGCATACTACGAAAAGGATTCGCTGAGCTTAATGCACAACCCGGAAGTAACAGTCCGTTCACGCGGTGTTATGGAGAAGTGTACATTCTGCGTTCAGAGAATTATGGATGAAAGACAGCACGCCACGGAAGAGAAGAGAGATTTAAACGGAGATAACGTAAAGACTGCGTGTCAGGAAGCATGTCCTACAAGCGCAATCGTCTTTGGAGATTTAACCAAGAAAGATTCAGATATAGTAAAACATAGAGATCACGAGCTCGGCTATCACGTGCTTGAAGAAATAAACGTGAGACCGAACGTAACATACATTGCAAAACTTAGAAATATAAAACCGGAGAAAAAAGCGTAGTGAGTACTATTGATTACACACAAGAAATACCGACGGTAGAAGGAAAACCTTCTGCACAATCTATTGATGAGGTAGTATCGAGGCCGCTTGATACCAAGCCGGGTAACGTCTGGAAAATCCTGATAACAATAACTTCATTAATGTTGTTAGTTGGTGCAGGAGCTTTAGGATGGACGTTCTACAAGGGTATTGGTGTCTGGGGAAATAATAATCCAGTTGGCTGGGGATTTGATATTGTAAACTTTGTGTTCTGGGTTGGTATAGGTCACGCAGGAACACTTATCTCGGCAGTCCTTTTCCTCCTGAGGCAGAGATGGAGAACAGGTATTGCCCGTTTTGCGGAGGCAATGACAATCTTTGCTGTTATGTGCGCAGGTATATTTCCTGCGATACATACGGGAAGAGCCTGGCTGGACGGATATTTATTCCCTTACCCGAATGCGAATAATATCTGGGTGAATTTTACATCGCCGCTGCTCTGGGACGTTTTCGCGGTATCAACTTATTTTACTGTATCGGCGATATTCTGGTACATTGGACTGATGCCGGACTTTGCAACACTTCGCGACAGAACAACTAACACACTGAAGAAAAATGTATATTCGATATTAAGTCTTGGCTGGAGACATTCTTCACGCCACTGGCAGCATTACGAAAAGGCATACATGATTCTTGCGGGTTTTGCAACACCGCTTGTTCTTTCGGTTCATACGATTGTGTCCTTTGACTTTGCCGTATCGGTTATTCCGGGCTGGCATACAACAATCTTCCCGCCGTACTTCGTAGCGGGAGCTGTGTTCTCGGGGTTTGCAATGGTTCAGAACGTGCTGATATTTGTAAGACAGGCATTCAACCTAAAACATATAATTACAATCGGACATCTTGAGAAGATGAATCAGGTTATGCTTCTTGTAGGAACGATGGTGGGATATGCATACGCAATGGAGTTTTTCGTAGCGTGGTACAGCGGAAACCAGTTTGAAACATTTACATTTATTAACAGGGCACTCGGACCTTATGCCTGGGCATACTGGACAATGGTTTCCTGCAACGTGATATTCCCGCAGTTATTCTGGATAAAGAAAATCAGAACTGCAATCCTGCCGATGTTTATACTTGGCGTGATTGTAAATATAGGTATGTGGTTCGAAAGGTTTGTAATTATTGTTACATCCCTATCGCGTGACTTCTTACCTTCGAGCTGGGGAATGTACACACCGACAATGTACGATTTTGGAATACTTATATTTTCGTTCGGACTATTTTTCACAAACGTTTTATTATTCGTAAGAGCTTTACCTGCTGTTTCTATTGCCGAAGTTAAGGCAGTGGTTGACGGCGCACAGCCTTCACATAAAGGAGGTCATCATTAATGGAAAATAAAAAGATTCATTCTGTAACGGCTATATTCGATACACCCGACGATATTATCAGAGCTTCGCAGGAAACTGTGAAAGCCGGTTATACAAAGTTTGACACGAATACTCCGTATCCTGTTCACGGTATTGAGAAAGCAATGAACATCGGTACATCGTACCTTGGATATTTCACGCTCTTCCTTGGGCTTTCGGGTGCGGCGTTTGCGTTTGCCTTTATATACTGGGTTTCGGCTATAGATTACCCTTTAATTATCGGAGGTAAACCATTCTTCTCGTGGCCTGCGTTTGTGCCGGTTACTTTTGAAGTAACGGTACTTTCGGCGGCAGTAGGAACGGTCGGAGTTTTAATCGCGGGACTTTTTAAGTTTCCGAATAACTCCCATACATTGCACGATACTGCTTATATGAAGAAAGTATCTTCGGATAAGTTTGGTGTGTGTATAGTTTCTATAGACCCGATGTTCGACGAAACAAAGGCAAAAAGCTTTTTGCAGGGCATTGGCGGAAAAGATGTTGAAACAATCTACGAACCGGAAAGAAAAGCAATCAATGCTTTCGAGCCAAAGTTTATAATGGGACTGATTCTTGTAGCACTTTTAACAGCAGGGGCAACATATTTTGCACTGAACAAACTTATGTTTATGCAGCCGTTCACCTGGATGGCAGAACAGAATAAACTCGTACCGCAATCGAAGAACGTTATGTTCAGCGATGGTTACGGGATGAGAACACCTGTGGAAGGAACTGTGGCGCGCGGTTTCACGCCTTATGAATTTAAAGGTATGTCGGATTCGGCGGTAAAGAATCTTTCTAATCCGCTGCCGGTTAGCAAACAGGTTCTTGCAAAAGGAAAAGAAAAATTTGATACGTACTGCAGTCCGTGTCATGGTTATTACGGCAAGGGAGACAGCAGACTTAACGGACAGTTCCCGAATCCTCCGTCGCTTCACAGCGATAAAGTTGTTAACTGGACTGACGGGAATATTTATCACGTCATCGTAAACGGACAGAATGTTATGCCGAGTTATGCAAAGCAGTTGTCCAAAGACGAAAGATGGTCTATTATTCATTACATCAGAGTATTGCAGCGTTCACAGAATGCCAAGGACTCAGACGTAGAGGGAAAGTAAGGTTATAACTCTGTGGTTCCTGTTGGGTATTTGCAGGAATGGCAGGTTTGAGAGACTTAGATAAGTTAATTAGTAATTAAAACTATATTATTATATAAATGATTTACGAAAAGAAAGAGTTACCGGGTAAGGTTCAGAAAATTGGCTTCCTGCTCACGGGTTTGGGGCTGGTGTTTGTACTGGTTTCGTATTTAGTTGACCCGAAACGCGAGGCGTTTAATAATGTCATAGGATTGATGTTCTTTGCAAGTATTGCATTAGGTGCGCTTGTACTCGTTGCGCTTGAATATCTTTCGGGAGCGGTATGGAGCACTCCTTTCAGAAGAGTGAGCGAGTTTATTGCATCCTCGTTACCCTTAGTTCTGCTTTTTGCGGTTCCGCTTTTCTTCGCAATGCATTCAATTTTCCACTGGACACATACCGATGTTGTTTCAGCCGATAAGATTCTTTCTGCAAAAACACCATACCTTAACATACCGTTTTTCATTATAAGGACTGTAGGTGTTCTGGCATTATTCTATGTGTTCTATTTGCTGTTCAGAAGAAATTCGAAAAAACAGGATGAGACAAAAGACCAGAAACTTACAAAGGTTAACGTTAATCTTTCGGCAGTGTTTATGTTCTTTGCCGGTATAGGGTTAACAGTGCTTGTTGTTGACTGGGTGATGAGCCTTGAGCCGCACTGGTTCTCGACGATTCTGGGAATTTACTTCATTGCCGCAACACTGCTTGCGGGTCTTGCTGTAACAACGTATGCGGCTGTCAGTTTAAACGAGGGCGGTTACTTCGGGGTGAAAATAAGTAAGGATAATTATTATTCTTTCGGTGCGCTTCTTTTTGCAATCACAAATTTCTGGGCTTACGTTGCGTTCAGTCAGTTTCTGCTTATCTGGTATGCTAATATGCCGGAAGAAACTTTCTGGTTTATAGCACGCTGGCAGGGCGGATGGGGATTCGTTTCTGTACTTCTTATGCTGGTTCGCTTTGCAGTTCCTTACGCAATGCTGCTTTCACAGCCGTCAAAGAGCGACCCGAAGAATTTAAAAAGAGTTTCGGTTGTAATACTTCTTGCGCATTTCTTTGATTTATACTGGCTAGTGATGCCGACGTTCAGCAAAACAATAACATTTAGTTTTTATGAAATTGGATTCCCTGTTCTTGTAATAGGATTGATAATACTTGTGTTCTATGCACAGGCAAAGAAAAACAATATTCTTCCGGTCGGCGATCCGAAACTTCAGCGCGGAATGGATTTTCATTTATAATTTTGAAATTAAAAAGTTTATAGAATATGATAGGTCAAAATGACAATATAAACCTGGAAGTAAAAGACAAGAAAAAAGTGATACTTGGTTTTTATGGTTTATTCTATGTTGTGATAATTTTAATAATTGTGGTTGTAGGGTATTCTTATTTAGGAAAACTCGAGGCGTTTTCGCGCGGAGATTTAATACCAACTGTTATTTCTGCCGATACAACCGCAAAGACAAACACGGATTTACCAATAGTGAAGGGAACCACTACTGCACCCGTTGACCTTGTGAAGGAAGTTGTTTCAACTCCCGACAAAGTATCAAAGGGCAAAACACTCTTCGAAGCAAATTGTGTCGGGTGTCACGGGACAGAGGGTAAGGGTGACGGAGTTGCAGGAAAAACCCTCAATCCTCCGCCAAGAAACTTTACTGCTTTAACGGGCTGGACTAACGGACCTGCATTTTCGAGTATGTACAAAACACTACAGGAAGGTATTACAGCAAGAGGCATGGCATCATACAATAACCTGCTTCCGGAAGAAAGAATTAATCTGATTCTTTATATCAGGTCTCTCGTTCCCGGATATCCTGCAATAGACCAGAAAGAAATATCTGCTGTTGATGCCGCATACAGTTTATCAAAAGGATTTAAACTTCCTAACCAGATTCCTGTAAAGATGGCAGAAGAAAAGATACTGGAGGAAACGAAAATAATGTATTCTAAAATTGAAAATGTTTCCGATATTATTATTAATGAAAAAAACGATAAGGGTGCAATTATATTTAAAAAGTTAAGTTTTGATGTTAAAAGATCTGTTACGGCATTATCCTTCTATGCCTGGAATGAAAACGAGGCAGCATTTGTTAAGTTTGTATCTGTTAACCCTGTATCAAAAGGTTTTAATGCCTCTCTGGGCGGGATTACACAGGAAGAGTGGAGCATTGTTTATAAATATACAGTGAATCTAAAAAATATGTTCATAAAGTAATTGAGAAAGATATTAACAATATTATTTATCCTCGCCGCATTCTTTAATGTGAATGGGCAGGAGCAAAAATCACAGGTCGGTATAGATGAGCATCTCGGGCAGACAATTCCGATGAATCTCACGCTTACCGATGAGTACGGAAAGCCGGTTAAGTTAGCTGACTTAACAAAGGGTAAACCGTTTGCACTTACGCTTGTGTATTACCGTTGTCCCGGGATATGCAGTCCGCTGCTGACGGGATTTGTGAAGACGATTGATTTGACTGATTTGGTTCCGGGAAAAGATTATGAAGTTATAACGGTCAGTTTCGACCCGACCGAAACATATCTTACGGGAAGCGAAAAGAAGAAGAATTATTTTGCACAGCTAAAACATAAACAGCTTAATAATGAAGACTGGAGATTCCTTACTGCCGACAGTGCAACAATAGCACAGTTAACGGATGCAGTAGGCTTCAGGTACATTAAAAAAGATAACGAGTATATTCATTCCGGAGTGCTGACGCTTTTATCTCCGGAGGGAAAAATAACGAGATATTTATACGGAACTGATTTTCTTCCGCTCGATTTTAAACTTGGTATTATCGAAGCTGCAGAAGGAAAAGTCGGTACCACAATTTCAAAAGTTGTTAGTCTTTGCTACAAATATGATGCAGAGGGAAAACGTTATGTACTGGATGTCACAAGGATTGCAGGAGGCGGGATGCTTTTACTGCTCGGTGTTTTTATAGTTGTATTAATAGTTAAGAAGAAGAAAAATTAAATATATTAAATGGATAATGTTTCATACTTAGATTATAAAGGAAAGCATAAAGGGCTTCTGGCGTGGGTACTCTCAACCGACCATAAGCGGATTGCTATACTTTATCTGGTATCGTTGATTATTTTCTTTCTTGTTGCGATGACGTTCGGGTTTCTGATGAGGCTTGAAATGTTAACGCCGGGAAAAACAATCATAGATCCGCAAACATACAATGCTCTGTTTACTCTTCACGGAGTGATAATGATTTTCCTTTTCATTATACCGGGAATTCCGGCAGTCTTCGGTAATTTCTTTTTACCGATAATGCTTGGCGCCAAGGATGTGTCTTTTCCGCGGCTGAACTTACTTTCTTGGTATTTTTATATTTTTGGAGCTGCTCTTGTATTGCTTTCTCTGTTTACAGGCGGCGGTCCCATTGATACCGGCTGGACGTTTTATGTGCCTTATAGTTTAAGAACACAGGCAAACGTTTCGCTGGCAGTCTTTGCGGCATTCGTTCTCGGTTTCTCGTCAATACTAACGGGTTTAAATTTTATCGTTACTATTCACAGAATGAGATGTCCGGGTATGGGCTGGTTTAAGATGCCCCTGTTTGCATGGGGATTGTATTCTACCTCGTGGATTCAGGTTCTTGCTACACCCGTTATAGGTATTACATTATTATTAATAATACTCGAAAGATTTTTTGGCGTCGGTATTTTTGATCCAGCTCTTGGCGGTGACCCGCTTCTCTATCAGCATTTATTCTGGATATACTCGCATCCCGCAGTCTACATTATGATTCTGCCGGCTATGGGTCTTGTGTCTGAAATAATTCCGACATTCTCTAAGAAAGATATTTTTGGTTACGGGCCTATTGCAATGTCGTCTCTTGCAATAGCGTTCGTTGGATATCTTGTATGGGGACATCATATGTTTTCAAGTGGAATCAGCGATACATCAAGAGCAATATTTTCTTTTCTCACTTTCGTAGTTGCAATACCTACGGGTATAAAAGTTTTTAACTGGGTTGCTACAATGTATAAAGCATCAATAGATGCACGTGCACCATTCTGGTTCGTTGTTGCATTTATTATTATATTCTCAATAGGCGGATTAACCGGACTGGTTCTTGGTTCACTTAACACAGATATACATCTGACAGATACTTATTTCGTTGTTGCTCACTTCCATTATGTTATGTTCGGCGGTATGGGGCTTCTGTTCTTTGCCGGATTGCACTACTGGTTTCCGAAAATGTTTGCCAAAATGTATAACGAAAAAATTGCAAAGGTTGGAATTGTTACGTTCGTTCTCGGTTTTAACGGACTCTATTTTCCTATGTTCATTATGGGTTACCTTGGAATGCCAAGAAGATATTATGATTATTTACCGCAATATCAGATTTATCATATAATCTCTACTATAGGTTCATGGGTTTTAATACTTGGAATCCTGATTCTTGTAATCAATTTACTTAAAGCATTGCTTAGTAAATCAAACAATACAACAGAGCTTAACCCATGGGGCGGAACAACACTGGAGTGGACAGTACCTTCACCGCCGCCATTGGAAAATTTTGATGTTATTCCAACTGTAACTAACGGTCCGTATTACAGACCAAATTTAATTAAACCGGAGAAAAGTCATTAATTATGAGTAATGAAGCAGCCGTAGTGCACGTCCACAGGGACGACGAAGGTTCAAAAATGGGAATGTGGCTCTTTTTATTTACAGAGCTTCTCTTGTTCGGTGGTATGTTTATTCTGTACGCTTCGTACAGGTTTATGTACCCGGATAATTTTAAAGTTGCCGCAATGCGGCTCGATACATTAATCGGTGCGGTTAATACAATTTTGCTTTTGACAAGCAGTCTAACTGTTGTTCTGGCTATAGTTGCCTTAAGGCGTAACCAGAAAACGTTTAGTCTGTACATGCTCGGCTTTACGGTTGTTGCGGGCGGCGCATTCCTTGTTAATAAGTACTTTGAATGGAGTGCAAAGATTCATCATGGCATTTATCCAAAAGGTCCTGAAATGGCGAATCTCTCTGACGGAGAAAATGTGTTTTATGGTCTTTATTATGTTATGACAGGACTTCATGCATTGCATATAATAGTCGGACTTGCTTTTATAATCTTTATGATGGTATTTATAGCAAGAGGCAAACAAACCGGCGATAACTGTCAGAAACTTGAAAACGCAGGGCTGTACTGGCACTTAGTCGATATTATCTGGATTTTCCTGTTTCCTTTATTCTATTTAATACATTGATAATAAAATATTATGAGCGATAATACAAATACACATACACACGAGCATCCGGGATACGGATTGTACGTTCTGGTCTGGGCGGGTCTGGTTGGTTTAACTACCATCACCGTAGCCCTTGCAGGGTTTAATCTGGCAAGCCTTACTGTTGTTGTTGCGATGGCAATTGCCGTTATTAAATCTCTGCTCGTTACTAATTATTTTATGCACGTTAAAACAGATTCAGCTATCTTTAAGGTTTTTATCTTCGTCTGTCTTGCAATTTTTCTAACGATGATTGTTTTAACATTTTTTGATTTAACTTATAGATTTCCTTTAAAATGAAGCAAACGATAGCTCAACATACAGACACAACGTTTTTAATTATCATAGGGATTTCATTCTTCTTCCTTGCGATAGTTACTGTTGCTATGTTCTACTTTATTTATAAATACAGTAGAAAGAAAAATCCTGTTGCTACCGATATCACGGGTAATACGACACTTGAAATTCTATGGACAGTAATTCCAACCATACTGGTTATGGTTATGTTTTTCTACGGCTATTCAGGGTTTAAGCAGATTAGAAATGCTCCCGCAGACGCTATGACCGTAAAGGTAACCGGCAGAATGTGGGTATGGAATTATGAATATGAAAACGGCATTAAAAGCGATACGCTCTTCGTCCCGACAGGTGTACCCGTAAAGCTCGAATTAAATTCTGCCGATGTTAACCATAGTTTTTATATTCCTGCTTTCAGGATTAAAGAAGATGCGGTTCCCGGAAGAAAGAATTATTTGTGGTTCGAGCCGACTGAAGATGGCGAGTACTTTGTGGAATGCGCTGAGTATTGCGGATTAAGTCATTCGTATATGCTGTCTAAGGTAGTTTCTTTACCTAAAGATAAATACAACGCCTGGTACAACGCTCCCCGCCAGAAAGAGGGTGCCGATACTACGAAACCTAAATCAGATTCAGTTAAAATTAAAGTTGATTCAGTAAAGACTAAGTAATTACTATTGAGTAATATTAATAAATATAAAAACGAAACCGCAGTGACCATTGAAGAGTCGCCTTTGTCTTTTGTATCTTCAAAGATAAGTATATTGCTGGAGCTCGTGAAATTCCGTATCACCGTACTGGTATCTTTTACCACGGCGCTCGGATATTTTCTTGCCTCATCAAAACTTGGTTTTGCTTTTGTATATCCTGTGGTTGGAATATTTCTTCTTGCCTGCAGTTCTGCGACTTTGAATCAGTATCAGGAAGTTAATACCGATATGATGATGGACCGCACAAAGAACAGGCCTATTCCATCCGGAAAAATATCGCGCAATAGTGTTCTATTAATTTCAATCGTACTCCTGCTCGCAGGAACATCAGTATTATTTTTCAAAACAAACTTCGGCACTTTGTTCACCGGTCTTTTAACTTTCTACTGGTACAACGCCGTCTATACACCGCTAAAGAAGAAAACAGCTCTTGCAATCGTGCCGGGCTCTCTCGTCGGTGCATTGCCTCCTGTTGCAGGATGGCTTGCCGCAGGCGGAAACCTGTTCGACCTTAAAATCGGCGTAGTTGCGCTCTACTTCTTCGTTTGGCAGATTCCGCATTTCTGGTTGCTGCTATTGCTTTATGGAAACGATTTTAAAAAAGGCGGCTTCCCTGTGCTTACAGATTTGTACAGCGAGTCGTTCATTAAAAGAATCACATTCGTTCTTCTTGTTGCAACTCTGTTTATCGGAATAGCAATCCCGTACATCGGAACAGGCTTATACCCTGCAACACAGATTATTGTAATTGCATCATCTGTTCTGATGTTTTTGGTTGCACTTTCTTTTCTAAGAAACAAAAACATTCAGAGAAAAGATATCGTTAAAACTTTTGTTTCAATTAACTTATACACATTAACACTAATAACTGTACTTTCAGCAGATAAATTATTTTTCTTAATATGAATATTTTAGATCAATTTGTAATACCGCCAAACCAGGAGCACATAGGGCTTCTGACCGTAATGCAGATTATTTCATTGCTTACATTTTTACCCTTTGTCGGTCTAATGCTCGGCTCGTCTGTTTTCTCGGTTTTCTATAACAGGAAGGGAAAGAAAACAGGGAACGCGCTCTACGTTAAAATAGCAAAGGATATTATTGATAAGCTCACAGTCGGAAAAGCTGCCGGTTTTGCACTCGGTATTCTGCCGCTTATTACAATTTTTCTTATCTATGCACAGATGCTCTACGGTGCAAAGATGATTTCAATAAGCCTTCTGTTTCTTTCGCTGGTTCTGTACATAATTGGTTTTATATTTATGTATAATTACAAAAGTGCATTCCAGTTTGAAACAATCTTTAATTCGATTAAAAAAGATGGAAGCGTTCCCGAAGAAGCCGCACGATACGAAAGCAAGGTTAACCTTCTCGGAATGCGTTATGCCGTCTGGGGCATCACGCTGCTTTTCATAGCATCGTTTCTTTTTGTAGGAAGTACAACCATTGCCGCAAAGCCTGCAATATGGGCTTCGGTGGATAACATACTTAAGCTTTTACTCTCAGCACCAATCTGGATAAACTATCTTTTGTTCGTTTCCACATCGTTCGCAATCACAGGCGGAGCAATACTTTACTTCTTCTTCGGCTGGCAGGGCGGTATAGCAGGTGCAACAGATGAGTACAAAGAAGAAGTGAAAAAGTTTGCAGCCGTGTCTGCCTTCGTAGGTTCACTTCTTCAGCCCGTGTTTATTTTTGCAGGAACTCTCTTTATGCCTTTGTCCGGCTCGTCATCGGGGGTTTACGTATTTGCAGGGTTCACACTTCTTGCAATTCTTATCGTATGCAATTTACTTTATTATATTTATAAAAATTCAGATATGCGTTTTGCAGGCGCAGTCTTTTTCCTTATGTTCTTCGTCTTTACGTTTTCAATCGTAAAGGATCAGCTTACGTTTAACAACAGCCTTAAAGACCACTTCCTTGTTCTGAATGCAAAAGCAGAAGAACTCGCGAAGGAAAAAGAGGGAATGATTGTTCAGGTGAATTCCGCAGACGGCGAAAAGATTTATAACGAAAAATGTATTGCCTGTCATAAGTTTGATGTAAAGCTCGTCGGTCCGCCGTATCAGGAAACCGTTCCAAAGTACAGCGGCGACCTGAAGAAGCTTGCAGCTTTTGTGTACAATCCCCAGAAGGTGAATCCTTCCTATCCGGCAATGCCGAATCAGGGATTGAAGATGAAAGAAGCAGAGGCAGTCGCAAAGTTTATTATGGATAAAGTTTCTAAAAAGTAAAAATTGAAAAAGGTTTTAATCACAGGAGCAGCGGGCAACCTTGGCGGGTTGCTCGCTTTTCATTTAAAGGAATACCCATCGCTTTTTCTTAACCTTCTTATTCATCGCAAGGATGTGAACCCGAAATTAAAAAACCTTTCTAACGTAAAAGTTTTCAGCGCAGATTTAGTCGATAAAAAATCTCTCGGCAGTGCCTTAAAGGATGTGGACGTGATAGTTCATTTTGCCGGAGTACTTTTTAAAAGCAATCCCGAAAAGTTTCTACCCGTTACAAACACTGAGTATTTCCGGAACCTTGTAGATGCGGCTATCGAAAACAAAGTCAGCAGAATTATTCTTATCAGCTTTCCGCACGTCGAGGGGGAAACCACGTACGAAAATCCTTCCACGGATAAGCTTGACGGCAAGCCGGAATCGATGCACGCGCGTACGCGGCTCGAAGAAGAGAAATATCTTTTTGCGCGGCAGAAGACAAACAGGTTCGATGCTATTTCGCTTCGCGTTGGAATGGTTTATGGAAAGGGCATTCTGATGATTGATGCCGCGAAGTGGTTCAGCAAATACAAGCTTCTTTGTATCTGGAAAAAGCCCACACACATTCATCTGATTTCAACGATTGATTTTCTAAACGCAACAGCGAGCGCCGTGATGAAAGAAAACATAAACGGAATTTATAATCTCGGCGACGAAGGCAGGCAAACGCTTCAGGAATTTTTCGACGAGCTTTCTATCTACTGGGGACACAAAAAGCCGCACCGTACATCTGTCGGTTTCGTAATGTTTGCCGCACGCCTCTTCGAACTTTTCTCTTCGCTGTTCGGAACCCGAAGCCCGCTCACAAGGGATTTTGTTAAAATCGGAATGGCATCTTATTACGGCGATACAAAAAGAATGCGCAGTGAATTGCTTCCTGTGCTGAAATATAAAACCTACAAAGAGGGAATTAACACATTCTAAAACCGGTTATAAAATAATATGGAAACAGAAATCAAAGCAAAACCAAAAAGCAAAGGCACGCTTGTAATATTAATAGCCGCATCGGTTGTATTTTTGCTGGCACTCATCCCCGGCGTATATGCCGCAATGATGTCCGTAATGATGTTCGATGCACCCGGCTCTGCAGAAAAAATTTCCGTAGTCGGATTTTTCTATTCGATGGTATCCTTTCCCGTGTTATGCGTCCTTTCAAACGTCAGCTGGTTATTCTATGGGCTGAAGAAAAACACACTCGCAGTAATCGCCGCTCTGTCTCCGCTTCTCAGCTTTATCGCAATCGCAATATTCGCATCAGCGATGTAATTCTTTTTGTCATATCTTTCCCGCATTAATAAATATCCTGGCTGATTAACGCCGTAATTCAGCGGTTATCGTTCTAACCGCGGACTCTTCCTCGACTTTGATAAGTACGCATACTTCTGGACATCCACAGAAGAAAAAGACAGCTACAGCTGGTGCAACGATTTGTATGCCGAAAGCACATTGGTCGCTCGCTACACCCACCTGAAAGGAAATGCCCTCTCCGTCCGGCTCGTTAAAGATTAGGTCTATATAACTATATAGTCATTACAGACTTGCTTCGGTTTTAGCCCACTTATTAGTTCCTGCTTGAAGAAGCCGAAATACAGATTGCATTATGAAACATCATTATTATTTTTATGCGAATTGACGGTTATATTTATAAAAAATATATCTTGTTTTTATTTATATTATTCCATAAATTGCTTTAGGAAAGTTTTTAAATAACCCTAAATTAAAAACTATGAAAAAACTAATTTTCCTCATCGCCGCAGTTTTGCTTTCAACTGCACAGCTATATTCGCAGTGGATAGAACAATCCACACCGGTAACGGTGGATATTTACTCTGTCTTTCCTGTAAGCCCTACGACAGTTTATGCTGTTAGTGATAACGAAGTAGTTTTGAAAACTACAAATGCAGGTACAAACTGGGCTATTATAAGGCAGGGTCCTCTCACCAATTATGATTATAGTGATTTATGGTTTTTTAACGAAAGCACGGGAATTGCCGTTGGCGGGGTATCCTCTCCATCAAAGGTAGGTGTAATTTCAAAAACCACGAACGGCGGAGTTAACTGGAAGGATACATTGATTACCGGGAAAACTTTTTCATCTGTATATTTTGTGAATGCCACCACAGGTTTTGCGGGTGGAGTGCCAGTGTTGCCAAATTCACCTCTCTATAAAACCACAAACGCTGGTGTGACGTGGTTTTCGATTGCCATCAATGCAAGCAATATTTATGATATAAAATTCATAAATGAAAACACTGGCTGGGCATCTGCAACAGCAGCGGGTGTTGGAGAAGTAGTAATAAAAACCACGGACGGAGGCGCGAACTGGAGCACGGTTTCAACTTTAGGCGGTAGCGTTTCGCTTACCTGTATTGAGTTTGTAAATGAAAACGCCGGATGGATTGGAGGCAATGCCTATCCTTATGCGTTACTGAGAAAAACAACAAATGGCGGAACAAACTTCGCTCAGCAAACCCATCATAGCACAAATTTTATATGGGATTTATTCTTTCTGAATGAAAATATAGGCTGGGCAGTAGGAGAGCCGCAACTAATACAAAAGACTACTAATGGCGGCATCAACTGGAATATGCAAACAAGCCCGTCGGCATGGTGGATATGGAAGGTAAGATTCTTTGATGCAAACATCGGCTGGGCTTGCGGTAGTCAGGGAAAAATATTTTATACATCAAACGGCGGCGGACCGGTATCGGTTCAGAATATTTCAACTGAAGTTCCTTCTGCATATTCGTTAAAGCAAAACTATCCGAACCCGTTTAATCCGGTGACAAAGATTCAGTATTCAATTACTAAGAATGGATTTGTAAAACTTGTTGTGTTCGATGCTTTGGGTCGTGAAGTTGAAACACTCGTAAACGAAGTGCTGCAGCCGGGGACGTACGAAACAGCGTTTGACGGCTCGAAACTTAACAGCGGAGTTTATTTCTATAAGCTTACTTCGGGTGATTTCTCGGAAACAAAAAGAATGTTGATGATAAAATAAATTTGGCTTTCACGGAAACGGCTGTGGCGTGATTATGCCTCAGCCGTTTATTAATTGTTATTAAATATTAATGTAAGTAGATTTCGTTAGTTTCTTTTTAATCAATTTTATTGAATAATGAAAAGACTAATTTTCCTCATCGCCGCAGTTTTGCTTTCAACTGCACAGCTATATTCTCAATGGGTTCAGACTAACGGACCTAACGGCGGCTCGTGTGAATCTATGTACTCTTATAACGGATATTTGTTTGCCGTTTCAGGCGGTTCTGTGATTTATCGCTCTTCGGATAATGGAGATAACTGGTCTTTATTAAATACATTTTCCATTTCATTGAACGATGTAACATTTACATCTCAGGGTTCGTATCTTTTTCTTGCTACTTCTGGTAACGGCGTTTTCCGCTCATCTGATAATGGTGTAACGTGGACTGCTGTAAACACAGGTTTTCCTTACAGCATTTATCCCGTTGAAAATATTGTAACCTCGGGACAGTACCTTATCTGCGGAGAATATAGGATGTACCGTTCCTCTAACTTTGGGAATTCATGGGATAGCTGCACTAACGGAATGGCGACTCCGCTGTCGATATATGAAATTAGTGTGATAGGAAATAAAGTTTATGCAGGAACAACAAAGGGTGCATACGTCTCTACTAATGACGGCAGCAGCTGGACATCAATCAACAATGGTATTACAACACTGGCAGTAAATAAAATATCGTCAGACGGTATAAATCTTTATGCGGCGGCATCAAACGGAGTTTACAAATCAACAAACGAAGGTGCACTCTGGTTTGCTTTAAACAACGGACTTCCGGCGGCATGGTATTATGATGTGATTTATGATGGCACGTATCTGTTTTCAACAACGCTTTTTGGCAGGTACAGGTCTTCAAACGGCGGACAGAGCTGGGAAAGCTGTATTAACGGACTAACGAGTCTTGCCTCTGTGAAGTTTTATATTTCAGGCACAAGGTTATTCTCTCTGCTTTGGGGCGGCGCGGGAATACAATACACCACAAATCATGGAAGTAACTGGGAGGTTTCGAACAATGGGTTTTATGGGTTTTGGTCAACGAATATTACAGTGAAAGATAATATGATTTATACCTGCGGTTACCAGCAAGGGCTTGCAATGTCATCAAACGATGGCGCCCCCTGGCAGTACATCTGGAACGGTATGATTGACAGATATATAAATAGTGTAGTCGCAAATAACAGTTTTGTATTTATAAGTACACTTTCAAAAGGAGTGCTTAAAACAAGTAATCAGGGCATAAACTGGGTGCAGTGTACAAACGGAATAGATACCCTGGACATTAAAAGGCTCTTTGCTTTTGATGATGTTGTTTTTGCGTATAAGATATACGATAGCTGGTCATATCGCACTACTGATAACGGAGTAAGCTGGAGTGGATTTTACACTCCCATAACAGTTGAATCAATCGCAAGAATCGGTGAAGTGTTTATTGCAGGAAATTCATCTATGGAAACCGGTGGATTGATACGTTCTACAAACAAAGGAGCAAACTGGACGTCTGTAATACCAAGTTATTTGCCGGGCGGTATAGTTGCAAAAGACAGTGCATTCTATTTTTACAACTACAATGGTTTATACAAATCAACAAATTTAGGCATTAACTGGGTACAGGTACCATCGGATTTATCCGCTGGTGGAAGTAAACTTTATGTTGTCGATAATAAACTGGTTTGTCTTTCGGGCGTGAATATTTATACAAGTTCGAATAACGGAACCAACTGGATATCAAAGAGTCAGGGTTTGCCTTATTTGCAGGGCATCGGAGCATTGGCAGTTAAAGGTACAAATGTTTTCTTGTGCACCTCCGGCAGGGGTGTATGGAAAATAAGCAAAGCAGACCTGCTGCCGGTAGAAAATATTTCAACCGAAGTTCCTTCGGCATATTCATTAAAGCAAAACTATCCGAACCCGTTTAATCCGGTGACAAAGATTCAGTATTCAATTACTAAGAATGGATTTGTAAAACTTGTTGTGTTCGATGCTTTGGGTCGTGAAGTTGAAACACTCGTAAACGAAGTGCTGCAGCCAGGGACTTACGAAACATCGTTTGATGGCTCAACACTTAACAGCGGGGTTTATTTCTATAAACTTACTTCGGGTGATTTTACATCGGTAAAGAAAATGATGATGGTGAAATAATAAGAGAACAATAAATTAAGTAAAAGCCCTTTTGCTTTAAAAGCAAAAGGGCTTTTTGATTATTATTTAAAAGTCTCCAGTCTATATTCTTTCCATTGTGATTTTGCATAGTCAAGAAATCCGTCGGGTGCTGAATCGAAAGATTTATCAACTTTGTAATTACCGCCGTCTGTGAAGCCTTCTACTTTAATCAGCATGTTTCCGCGAAGTGCGTATTTGTTGTCGTTTTCGTGCATCATTAGTTTTAGTTCAGATGGCGATACGTCGCTTCGGCAGCACATTTTATAAAGGAAGGTGCTTTCTGCAATTCCGTTGTCATTCAGGTCTGTGATGCTTAGTGAGCCGGGAATGAAGTCGAGTGTTAAATCGAACATGCAGTCTTTTACGAAATCGTTAACCTTCCAGAGCAGTGTGTATGAGCCGCCCGTGCTGACGTAGTGGTAACCGTACAGTTCACATTCGAGGATGTTATCTTCGGTGCCGTATTGCTTCACTCTTTTTTCCTTCACCTTTGTTTTTGTAAGTATCAGTATGTTCTCGCCGTTTTTATCACTCCATCTTTTTCCCGTGACTATACTGCCGGTGTAGTCTATGCCGGATGGTAAATCGGATTTGCTGAATTCGTGCATTGTTACTTCGGTTTTTTCGGTGGTTTTCTTTTCTTCGGTATTGCTCTTGCTTTCTTCTGTAACAGATTCAGATTTTTCTGTTTTGGAATTTTCTTTTCTTGTGCTTCTGTCGTCCGAGGTGAACTTTCTGCAAATGCCGCAGGAGAAGAAGAGTGCTACTGAGATACAAATCAATATAAAGTTTTTCATGTGATTAAATTGTTTTAGATTCAAAGCTTATGAATTATAAACTTAATTCACAGGAGCTGAAACAAATATATACTTTTTACAAATATATTTAAATCTAATATTGCGGCAGTGATTTTTTAAAGTCCGAATAAAGCCATTCCGCCTTCGGAGGTTTCCCTGTATATGCTCGGTATGTCGTGTCCGGTCTGGTTCATCGTTTTCACAATCTTGTCAAAACTTACAAGGTGTCTGCCGTCGCTAAGCAGAGCGTATGTTGCGGCGTTCAGAGCTTTTTCTGCGGCAAAAGCATTGCGTTCAATGCAGGGTGCCTGTACAAGTCCGCCGATAGGGTCGCAGGTTAACCCGAGGTGGTGCTCGATTCCCATTTCGGCAGCGTATTCAATCTGCTGTGGAGTTCCGCCAAGAAGCTGTGCCGCCGCTGCAGCCGCCATTGCACAGGCGGTACCGACTTCGCCCTGACAGCCGACTTCTGCTCCTGATATAGAAGCATTTTCCTTTACCGTGTTTCCGAAAAGTCCTGCAGTCATCAGTGCACGCATAATTTTCTTGTCTGAAAAACCCAGACTTTCTTTTAGTCTGTAAAGTACCGCAGGAACAACACCGGCAGAGCCGCAGGTCGGGGCGGTAACAACTTCTCCGCCTGCGGCATTTTCTTCGGATACCGCAAGTGCATAAGAAAATGTTAACGTTTTCTTTTTCAGTGAACCGCTGAAACTTTTTGATTTGATGTAGTAACTTGCAGCTTTTCTTCTGATGTATAAACCGCCCGGCAGTACACCCTCTGCCTCAAGCCCGCATTTAATAACCTTCTGCATTGTGTTCCAGACCTTTTCCATGTAATCAAAAATATCCGGTCCTTCTGCCATTTCCACGTATTCCCAGTATGAGCGCCCTGTCTTCTGTGTCCAGCTTAGTATGTCCGACATAAATGTTAAGTCATAAATAATCTTTGTTTCGTTTTCGGTTTTGCCGTCTGTAATTTTTCCTCCGCCTACACTGTAAATAATATTTTCCTGAAATGTTTTACCTGCCAGGTCGAGCGCTTCAAACTTCATTGCATTTGGATGGTACGACAGGTAAACCGTCGGTTCCCAGATAAATTCTGTCTTCGTAGGTTCAAGGGCTTTAAACACTGCCTGGTCGGTGAGGTGGCCTTTGCCGGTTGCCGCAAGGCTTCCGTAAAGAGTAACGCGGTATGAAATCGCATTAGGGGTCTTTTCTTTAAATTGTTCCGCTGCCTTGCGCGGACCCATTGTGTGGCTGCTGGATGGGCCGTAGCCGATTTTATATATTTCTCTTATTGATTCCATTTTTGTTCTTAGCTTTCCTTTACAAAAATCCTTAATTCATAAATAAATTGAAATGTGATTAAAGCTAAATAAAAAGGGGACAAACATAAAGCTTGTCCCCCTTGAGAAAATCTGCTGTGTGTTAATATTTGGAAATGTTTATTGCTCTGCTCGTAAGTAAACCTGTAATACCCATCATCTGTGTGCTTTCAACAACCGTTCCCGCTATAAAGCTCTGCGTAACACCGCCGCTTGTTTGCTTGTAATTTATAACCCATAAATCCTGCGGAAAACCGGTAAGGTTTGATATGTAAGCAGGTAAATTAAGTGTACCAAGTCCCGGCACTAAAAACATATTTACGGTTTTATCCGTGCCTGTCTGTCCGAAGAAAGTACTGCCGTTGTTCGTGCTTGCGCTTGGTATCCAGGTCGAATTAAACTTGATAATTGGATTAGACGAGTAGCTGTACCCGTATGCTACATCACTGTTTACAAGGTTTGTCCTGTTTGTGCTGATATGAAAACTTGAATTTGTTATCATACTCAGCGCTCCAGAAACTATATTTCTCGCCGAAGTATCTGCAATCAGGTTGATTATTGTATTCGTGCTGAATAAAGCCGTCAGCTCAATGCAGTCTCTTGCCCCTGGAACAGGGTTTGGAGTGTAAACTGCCAGTGTGTCTGTTCCGGGTTTCTTAAATATGTATAACCACGCACCTAAATTATTCGGGTCTGAAATTCCTGTTGTTATAGAAATGTCTGTCTTTCCCGCATCCGTTCCGTCATACAATACATTCTTTCCGAATAATAAAACAAGCTGTGTACTTGGTGAATATTTTCTCTGTGCCTGTGCATAAGCTGAATCCAGTCTGTCTTTCGCCGTTACTTTGTTGCTTACTATGTCATTTATAGTGTTTACGGCATTATCACTGCAGGAATACAGCGATACAGATATTATCACTAATGCAATTACTGCAATTATTGATTTAATTTTCATTGTGATTATTTAATTTAACTCAAAATACTAATAATATTACACATATTATACCAATATTGTTCCTGTTTTAAGCCATTATTTTGTGTAAAAAGGATAATCAGTGTAACCTTTTTCATCTGGCGTGTAGAATGCATCCATATTCAGATTCGTGTTTAATGGCCATCCGTTCTTTAATCTGTCCACTAAATCAGGATTGTTTATAAACGGTTTTCCAAATGCTACCAGGTCAGCGATTCCGTTCAGTTCTTTGTCTGCACTTTCAAGTCCGTATCCGCCGCTTAATATCAGTGTATTCTTAAATTCGTCTCTGATAGTTTCTTTTATCTTTCTCGGTACTTCAGGTGCCCCCATAGAACTGTGGTCTACTATGTGAATGTAAACAAGTCCTATTTTGTTTATTTCTGAAGCAAGATATTTGTATGTTTCTTCTGTTTCGGGATAAGCTGGCATATCATTAAACGCTCCGTAAGGAGACAGCCTTATCGCTACTCTTTCTTTTCCTATTGCATCTGCACACTCCTTCGCCGTTTCTATAACAAACCTGCATCTGTTTTCAATGCTGCCGCCGTATTCGTCTTCTCTTTTGTTCGAATGCGGAGAAATAAACTGCTCCAGCAGATAACCGTTTGCTCCGTGCAATTCTATTCCGTCAAACCCTGCTTCAATTGCATTCTTCGCAGCAGTTACATATTCTTTCTTAGTTGATTTTAATTCATCTGAAGTAAAAGCACTCGGCACTGGATGGTCCTGCATCTGCATGGTGTCTGTCCACATCTGCCCTGCTGCTTTTATTGCAGATGGTGCTGCGACTTTTGCCCCCTCCGGCAGGTTTGCTTCGTGTCCGATTCTTCCCGTATGCATAATCTGTAAAAATATTTTTCCGCCTTTTGAATGTACCGCATTAGTAACAAGTTTCCAGCCCTCTACCTGTTCTTTGCTGAATATTCCCGGAATCCTTGCATAACCAAGTCCGTTTGGTGAAGGAGATGTTCCTTCCGTAACTATCAGTCCGGCACCCGCTCTTTGTCCGTAATATTCTGCCATAAGTGCGTTTGGTACGTTGCCGATTGCCCTCGACCTTGTCATAGGTGCCATAACAATGCGGTTCTTTAATTCCGTGTTTCCTAACTTAAATGTTTCAAATAATTTTGTGTTTTGCATGTATTTTAATGTTTTAATTTGTTTAGAAAGTGTATTGTTTACACTAAAAACATATGTACCTACATATAAGTTCCGTCACATACAAATATCCCTTTCTCGTTTATGTGTATGTAAACTCACAGTTTTTTCCATTTTTACTATTCTTCTATATATTTAACTTGTATCACAAAATCTAAAATTATGAAGAAATTAATATTGCTGCTTATTCCGCTGCTGATATGCGGGTTTACTTTTATGAAGAGCGAAAATATTTTGCCGTATAAAATCACACAGACAAAACTACCAAACGGTTTAAACATTGTCTCTGTGCCTTATGAAAGCCCCGGTATTGCGGCATTCTATATAGTCGTAAGAGCAGGCTCCCGAAATGAGATAGAAGAAGGTGTTACCGGCTTTGCACACTTTTTCGAGCATATGATGTTCAGGGGCACTGATAAATACCCTAAAGAAAAATATGATGAGGTTTTAAAGTCCATTGGTGCATCGGCAAATGCTTATACATCAATAGACCAGACAGTTTATCACATGGTAGGGAATTCTCTGAAACTTGAAAAGATGTTTGAGGTTGAAGCAGACAGGTTCCAGAATCTTCATTATACAGTTCACGATTTTAAAACCGAGGCCGGCGCTGTTAAGGGTGAGTACACAAAGAATATTGCCAATCCTTCATCACAGCTTTATGAAAATATACGCGGTGTTGCATTCGATAAACATACTTATAAGCATACAACTATGGGCTTTCTGAAAGATATTATTGATATGCCCAATCAGTATGAATATTCTCTTAAGTTTTTCGACAGGTTCTACAGACCTGAATACTGTACAATACTCGTCGTTGGTGATATTACACCAGAACAGGTTTTAAAACTTTCTGAAAAGTATTTCGGAAACTGGAAACCAGGTACCTATTCTGCCAGCATTCCTGTTGAGCCGCCTCAAAACGAGACAAGATATACTCACATTAAAAACAGCGATGTTCCTCCTGTTCTTTCTCTGAACTTCAAAGGTCCTGCATTCAGCGATAAAGATATTGATAATCCATCACTCGATATTATCAGAAGTGTATATTTTTCCGGAGTATCAGACCTTTACAAAAAACTCGTTATTGAAGAAAGAAAAGTAAGGTACGTAAACCTGAATCCACCATTCAGTCGCGACCCAAACCTTATTACCGTATCAGCATCTGTAAAAAACAAAGATGATATGCAGTATGTGAAAGATGAGATAATGAAAACACTCGAAGCCGCAAAGAATTCAGCGGTCGCCGAAGCAAAACTTAAAGAAGCAGTTTCTAACCTGAAATATTCTTTTGCTATGGGAAATGACACTCCGGGCGGCATTGCAGGAATGCTCGCATACTACATTGCCATTGGAGGAAATCCTGATTGTGTAAATAATTATTATGCTCTATATGAAAAAGTTAACGCTGAAAATTTAATGAGTATTGCACAGAAATACTTTCAGGAAGCTAATATGACTATTGGAACAATTTCGGCAGACGATACCTGTCCGGTTAAATAAATTAAAACAATTAGTTTAATATGAAAAATATACTACTAATATTCGTAATGTCTTTATTCTTCGTAAATGCGTATTCGCAGGACATAGTTGAACTTAATCTGCCTAAATCTGATAAGGTGGTTATAAAACTTATGTTTAAAAACGGCTCAGTATCAGACCCCATAGGAAAAGAAGGGCTCACAAAACTTACAGCCGCACTGATAACATCAGGAGGAACAAAGGATATGACTTATTCACAGGTTCAGGCAAAAATCTATCCTATGGCTGCATACTATGGCTCAGGCGTTGATAAAGAAGTTACAGTCTTTTCATTTGAAGTTCATAAAGATTTTCTCACTGAATTCTACGATATATTAAAAGGGTTAATACTTACGCCGTCATTCGACCAGAAAGACTTCGACCGTGTGAAATCAAATCAGCAGAATTATGTCGACCAGGTAATTCGTTCGTCATCGGATGAGGAATACAGCAAAATGTTGCTCGAAGATTTTCTTTTTGCAGGTACAAAATACCAGACAATGGTATCGGGTAAATCGGAAAGTGTTAAATCTATCACACTCGACGATGTTAAAGAACATTATAACAGATTCTTTGGCAAAGGAAGATTGTTAATCGGTATAGCAGGTAACTACTCAGCCGATTTCAAAAATCGTCTATTGTCTGATTTAAAAACTCTCCCCGACGGTGCCCCGTATTTCGAAACAAAACAAATTCCGGCACAAACTGACGGAATAGATGTTCAGATTATATCAAAGGATGCATTCGGCTCTGCAATATTCATGGGCTTTCCTATGGATGTTACGCGTTCAAACGACGACTTTGCTGCATTAATGGTTGCCAATTCATACCTTGGCGAGCACAGAAAATCATACGGTATTCTCTACGATAAAATCCGCACTACACGTTCTATGAATTACGGTGATTATTCTTATATAGAGTGGTATGATAATGGCGGCTCTAATATGCTTCCGCCTCCCGGTGTACCGCGCCTGACAAATTATTTCTCTGTATGGATACGTCCTGTTCAGATTGCCAAACAGTTGCAACAGCAATATACAGAACTCAAAGATATTAAAATCGGACATGCACATTTTGCAATCCGCCTTGCCCTGCGTGAAGTTGATAAACTTGTTATTAAAGGAATGACCAAGAATGATTTCGAAGCAACAAGGGAATTTCTCAGAAGTTATATTAAACTATACGTCCAGAGCCCTTCCGGCAGACTCGGCTATCTTATGGATTCAAAGTACTATGGGCGAACAGATTATATTGATGAACTCGATAAACTTCTTGCAAAACTTACTCTCGAAGATGTTAATAAAGCTGTTAAGAAATACTGGCAGATTAACAATATGAAGATTACAATTGTAACAGATAAATCCGAAGCCGAGGAACTTGCAAAGAGCTTACTCGAAAACACATATTCGTCAATGAGCTATTCAAACCTTGTTAAAGCAGGTTTACCGAAAGAAGTTCTTGCGGAAGATGAAGAAGTTGCAAATTTTAAACTGAACGTTAAAAAAGTTTCTATAATAAAAACGGAGGAGACGTTTAAATAATGTTCTCACTCATTGTAGGAAGTTTATTACTGAGCATAACACACGCACTGATTCCAAATCACTGGTTTCCGCTTGCTGCCGTCAGCAAGTCCGAAAACTGGACTAAGTCGGAAACAGCGCAGGTCACAGCGCTCACTGGGTTTCTGCACACAATAAGCACAATCGTTATTGGAATTATAATTGGTTTTGTCGGGTATAAACTCGGTGATACAATCGAAACTATTTCTGAAATCTATGCCCCCGTTATACTTTTCGGTCTGGGATTGTATTTTATTATCACTAACCTTCGTAATAAATCTCATACACACTGCCATATAAACCCTGAACAGATTAAACAGGCGTCTAAAAAATCCAAGACCGCTATAATAACCGCACTTGGAACGATGATGTTCTTCTCGCCCTGCGTCGAAATCGAAGCATTCTATTTCACCGCGGGACAGTATGGCTGGGCCGGCATAATTACACTTTCGGCTATTTATCTATTCGTAACAGTAGTGGTTATGATTTTTATTGTAGAGCTTAGCAGAAAAAGTTTAAACGTGCTCAATAAGAAACTCCATTTTCTTGAACATTACGAAAAACTCGTTACAGGAATTATTCTGATACTTCTCGGAATACTTTCTTTCTTTATACATTTATAAAATCTTGGGATGAATAAAAACTTCGATGTTGTAGTTGTAGGAGCCGGTATCGTTGGCCTTGCAACCGCTTATAAAATTCTTGAAAAAGAACCTTCTTTAAAACTCCTTCTTCTTGAAAAAGAACAGGGTGTGTCAAAACACCAGACCGGCAACAATAGCGGCGTAATACATTCAGGTATCTACTATAAACCGGGAAGCCTTAAAGCAACCAATTGTATCCGCGGGTATAAGATGCTTCTTGATTTCTGCGATGAAAACAATATTACTTATGATATTTGCGGAAAGGTAATTGTGGCTACCGATGAATCAGAAATTCCCGCTATGATGACGCTTTACGAACGTGGAAATGAAAACGGACTCCAAGGTTTAAAATTGCTCACTGAAGAAGAATTAAAAGAGAAAGAGCCTTACGTTACAGGCGTTAAAGGTGTGCTCGTTCCTCAGACAGGTATCATAGATTATAAAGTCGTCTCTGAAAAAATATATAGTCATCTTATCTTAATGGGGGCTCAGGTTAACTTTGGCGAACACATTGTAATGCTGAAAGAATCTTCCGAAGGTGCCGAACTCGCAACGAATAAAGAATTTTATTCTGCAAAAACAGTCATCACCTGCTGCGGTCTGCAGTCAGACAGGGTTGCAGCTCTTAACAACAAAGACCTCAATATAAGAATTATTCCGTTCAGGGGTGAATACTATAAAATAAAGCACAGCAAAAGTTATCTCGTAAAGAATTTAATTTATCCGGTTCCTGACCCAAACTTTCCCTTCCTTGGCGTTCATTATACTCGCAAGATTAACGGTGAAATAGAAGCAGGTCCAAACGCAGTGTTTGCTTTTAAAAGGGAAGGATACAGCAAGTTTGATGTTGACGTAAAAGACCTTTACCAGAGCCTTACCTGGCCCGGGTTTATAGCTGTTGCAGGTAAGTTTATGAAGACAGGTTTGATGGAATATTACCGCTCATTCTCTAAACCCGCATTCACCCGCGCACTTCAGAAGTTAACACCCGACATTAAAGAATCAGACCTTGAAACTGGCGGTGCTGGTGTAAGAGCACAGGCGTGTACAAAAGACGGCAAACTTGTCGACGATTTCCTATATGTAGAAAATGAAAAAGTTCTTCACGTATGTAACGCACCATCCCCCGCAGCAACATCCTGTTTCTCAATCGGCGATACAATCTCAGAAAAAGCATTCAGCAAATTATCATAATACAAAAGGGCGGTTACCCCGCCCTTATCACAATGCTAAATTAATATTAATAGTGGTTATAAATTCTCTTTCCATTCTCAGTGTTCTCTGTGCACTCTGTGGTAAAAAAACCTGGTTATACAATCTCCAGTTTCTTCATACACCCTTTTATCCTCTCAAATATCTCGTTTATATTATTATCCAGCCCGAACGAAAACCTTATCAGCCCTTTGCCAAGCCCTATCTTTGCCTGCTCTTCTTCCGGAATTTCCGAAGACGTACTGTGGCTCGGAGCACTGAACAGTGTTTTAAAGTATCCGAGTGATACTGCAAGATAACCAACCTTTTCCATCTGCATCATCTCCATCAGTTTATTTGCCTTATCTTCATCAAGCAAATCAATGGCAACTATTCCGCTGTATCCGAAACCGTCATTCATCATTGATTTCAAAAGACTGTGTCCCTTGTGTGTCTTAAATCCCGGGTAATAAGTCTTTATTCCAAGTTTCTCAAACTCACTCGCCATATACATCGCATTCCCGCTGTGCTTCTGCATCCTCAGGTGAAGCGAATGTATGTTCTTCAGAATGCTTGCCGCGCGCGTACTGTCAAGCACGGTCCCAAGCAGCATCGAGGCCCCACTGTTAACATCGTTCAGGCTTGAAATAAATTCTTTCGTTGAACATATACATCCCGCTACACAGTCACTCGTTCCGTTTATGTACTTTGTCATACTGTGAATCACTACATCTGCCCCAAGCCTCGCCGGCGTTACTACCATCGGCGCAAATGTATTATCCACTACAAGTTTTGCATTGGAAGATTTTGCTATTTTTGAAAGGTTCGGTATGTCTGCAATCTCAAGCAGCGGATTGCTTATTGTTTCGCAGTAAATCACCTTTGTCTTATCCGTAACTGCCTTCTTAACTTCTTCAAGGTTTGTAATGTCCACAAAGTTTACTTTAATGTTAAACTTTGGAAGGAAGTTCTTAAACAGCGCATAGGTTCCTCCGTAAATCGTGTGACTCGAAACTATCTCATCGCCCGCATTGCAGAGCTGCATTATCGCACAGTTAATCGCTCCCATACCCGAAGCCGTCACCTGTGCTGATTCGGTGTCTTCAAACCTTGCAAGCGTGTCCGATAAATATTTGTTGATTGGGTTCCAGTGTCTTGAGTATAAGAAACACCCCTCTATCTCGTGTTCAAATATCTCAGACATCCTGTCTGTGCTTAAAAATGTAAATGTTGATGAATCTGTTATTGACGGGTTTACATCGCCAAACTCTCCAAATACTAAAAAGTCGTGTATTGCTACACTTGGGTCGAACTTTTTCATAGCGGTAAAATTATTTATTAGATTTATTTGTGGTCTTCTTCTTCGTTCTCGTCCTTCTTTTTCTCGTCGTCAAAAAGCATTCTGACAGAAGGGGTGTAGCGGTCATCGTATTGACCGGATTTGACTGCCCAGAGGAATGCAAACAGGAAACCTACTGCAACTAAAACACTTACACCTATTAATACAACTATAACAGACATTACTTGAAGTTTCTC
>CAIUQV010000151.1 GCA_903901375.1 uncultured Ignavibacteriota bacterium | reverse complement strand
CCATTTTATCACAAGTCTGCTTTCTTAATTTTTCATGGTATCATTTTTCTTCACCCATAAATTAAATTAATATTTTTGATGTTGATTGTTAAAATACTTTTTTATAATTTAATGTCAGATGTTTGTTCATTCTTAAATGAACCTTTCATCTTGAGTTGTTAAATTTAATTATCGGACGGAGATATTATGTTTAAAATTAATATTTTTCTGCTTTCGCCGGAATCCCGGCTACCTGAAATTTCAATTCACTTTTAATCCTCTGACGCGTGTCCAACCCGTATGTAACCCGTATGCAATGCGTTAAAAACGCGGTTTTCTTGTACTGTAGAAAGACACTAACTCTACCTGAGATGTACTTGAACGGTATTGAAAGGTGTATTCCGAAACTTAGAACAGACTTAAATGAACTAAAGAGCATTCTTTCTGATAGCAGGAACCTCTTATTCGCAAACCAAAACACATTAACCTTATGGCATTGATTTCACGACAGCTTCTAGGTATCGCCCGAGGCTCCGTTGGCGAACTTGTTTATAAAAGAAGAAGAAATAAGAGTTACGTTGCTTCCAAACCGCGTGCTTATAAGAAGACCAAATGCCCGGATTCCATTAAAAACCGAAACAGGTTCGGCGTAATCTCCAAGTTCGCTTCAGTTATTAACGAGACTGAATATCTTCGCCCTATCTGGATAAAGGCTAAACTGCCCGGCAAATCAGCTTATTCGCGCATTCTGAAACATAATTATCAGCACTCAAGCAACCTGTTTATGGAATCTTTGGCTGAAATCGTTCCTGGAGGAAAAGACCTGAAAGATATTGAAATTTACATAGACGACGATTCTCTTGAGTTCACTTTCAGAGTTACAAAAGAAATCTTCGATACTTTTGAAAAACCTTTCGTTGCAATAGCCGTTGTTTATCTGTTCCAGCCGATTAAAAAGGAAACGCCCGAAAACAAGGAAGCGTACCTTATTTTCCAGCAGGAACTTATTGACGGCACATTCTATCTCAACGAACTTAACGAACTGCCTATGCAGATTGAAAAAGGCACATTCAAAATAATGGATGAATACAGAAAAGCAGTAGTCTATTTCACAATTATCAGTTACAAAAACAAAACTGAATCCCCCGTTTACACATACAGCATCGGTCACCGCTACAAAGGATTCGAAAATTTCGAAGCCGAAATGATGGCTCTCAAAGACCTCGAACCCCAGAAGCCCCCAAAACCCCCAGTTTCCGATAAACCCGTAAACATCTTCCGCCGCCGCTAATCCCTTTTAATTCAGAATATTAAATATCTCTTTCTCTTTTGGTGTTTTGGTGATTTGGTGGTAAATCTTTTATGCCAAAAATCTCTCTTGCTCTTTTCCTGAAATATTCTTTTTCTCTTTTTCGTGACTTTCGTGTATTTCGCGGGCAAATCTTTCTATATTCAAAATCAGCTTTAATCTGAGAAATCTGAGGACAACATCTCTTTCTCTTTACCTAAAACCCTCTCCCCTAAAATTATGAATTACGTTTAAAACTCAGATTAATTATATTGCTCAATGCAAAAAATAGGAATCATATTAGGCTCAGGTTTATCAAAGTTCCGGAATGAACTAACAAATCAAAACGTTATTTATTCCGAACTCGGCGGTATTCACGAAAAACAGGTCATCGAAGGTAAACTCAACAATAATTCAGTTGTCCTTTTCACAGGCAGAAACCATTTCTACGAAACGTATTCAAAAGAAAAGGTCTTCCGTAACGTCTCTCTTGCAAAAGACTTAAACATAGATTTTTTAATCGTTACAAACGCAGCAGGCGGTCTTAATCCGCAGTTCAATATTTCAGACTTAATGCTCATTAAATCTCATATTAACTTTTTCCAGAAACCGCTTATCGAATCTCAGAAAGTGGAATTCTCGCCCGACATTATCAAATGGGCTAAAGACTGTGCCATTCGCAATAAGATTAAAATCTACGAAGGTTGTTACTATGCATCCTCTGGTCCTGTTTATGAAACTCAGGCAGAAATAAACTTCATCAAGAAATCAGGTGCAGATTCAGTCGGTATGTCAACCATTCCCGACATTCTTCGTGCAAACGAACTCGGGATTAAAACTCTAGGTATTTCCTGCATCACAAACCTGCTTCATTACGGTATGAATGCAAAAGTAACTCACGACGAAGTTGTATCTGCCGGTGCAAAAGCATACAAGGTTTTCTCCAATTATTTAAACGCTCTTATTAATGATTATTGATACTCACGCTCATCTCTATTATCCCGATTTAAAAGACAGAATTGATGAAGTACTCGAAAATGCAATAAACAATGG
>CAIUQV010000150.1 GCA_903901375.1 uncultured Ignavibacteriota bacterium | reverse complement strand
TTTTCAAAACGACAGAATTCTTACGGCATCAATTCTCCTATTAACGATGACTTCCGTAGGTCACTTAGTCTTACACTAAGAATAGACCCGAACAAATACAGGGCTGTTGACTGGGGTGACGGTGATTATTCAAGGTTCAGAATTACTGAATATCCCTGGCTTACCTTAAAAGTAGAAAATGCTTCAAAGGATTTTCTGCAAAGTACTTACGATAACAGAAAATATATTATTGAAATTAACGGAAGCAATAACTTTGCCTCAAGAATAAAACCCACTTATAAAATGGGTGCTAAGTTTATGAACGGTACCATTACTTATCAGGATATAAACTTCTTCGATGTTTTTAAAAATCCAGTTGACCCTGTTACTTACGGCCCAATGGACTACAATGAGTTCGGCGGTTCTCAGCTGTATTTCTTTAACTTCGAAAATAATTTCGGTAAACTGTTTCCGAGAAATATCCCCATATTAAAGAGTTTCGATTTTATTGGTTTCTTCAACGCAGGCCAGAGTATTATGAGCGATGAACTCAAAAGCTTTATGCCTAATAATGCACTCAAAGGTACTGAAGGTACAATGCTTGAAGTTGGTTTTGCCATCGCAAACGTTCTTGACGTCGTCAGACTTAATTTCGGATGGAGATTGAATAACTTTAAACCCGGGAGTAATTTCATATTTTATATGAGCTTCTTTTAATTATTCATAAATATCTTTGAAGTTATTGCTTTATATTTAATAATACTTAATTAAATTATTTTTGTCATTAACTAATAATGTGTAGATTTATGCCTCAAATTTAGAGCTAATCGGCAATAATTCTACATTGTTAAGTTACAAACATTCGAAATCGTTTCATTTTGTCCATTATTATCTGGCATAGATTTTGTCCACTTTTTTCAAAAATTTATTTAATTAACCTAATTTAATCGTTATGAAAAAAGTTTTACCATTAGTTTTTGTATTCATTTTTGCTTCATTTTTTGTTGCATCGATTGTTTATTCTTATTCAGGTGGTGTTGCAAGTTGCACTCAGAAACCCGGTTCTTCACGTAATGGCTGCACTTGTCATCAGAGTTCTTCAAACTCAGCCGTTATTACAACCGTTACAGGACCTGCTACATTATCTCCTGGACAGGTTGGAACTTATACTTTTTCAGTCAGCAGATCATCGGGTACTTTCAGTACAGGTGGTATTGATATAGCAGTAAGCTCAGGTACATTGGGTATTGGTACAAGTACTGGAATTAAAATTCTGTCTGGTGAAGTTGTTCAAAGTACAAAGTTTTCTTCTGCAACTACAAAAACTTTTACATTGACAGCTCCTTCTACACCAGGTTCAATCACTATCTACTGTGTTGGTGCTGGTGGTTCAAACCCACCCGCTTGGAACCATGGTGCAAACTTTACCGTTAACGTAGTTTCAGGTATTAGCCATATAGAGGAAACTGTTACTTCGTATTCTTTATCACAGAACTTCCCGAATCCTTTTAACCCGACGACAACTATTTCTTTCGGTATTCCAAAATCGGGTCTTGTAAACATTTCTGTTTATGACATTTCTGGAAAGCTGGTAACTGAATTAGTTAACAGTGAACTTTCTGCTGGAAAATACAATACCGCCTGGGATGCTTCTTCAATCGCAAGTGGAGTTTATTACTACAAAATTCAGGCAGGTGACTTTATAGAAGTTAAAAAAATGAGCCTGATTAAATAATTACTAATCTAATTTTTTATACAAAGGTGTCGGATTTGTTTCCGGCACCTTTTTTATTTTCCTTAATATGAATTTAAATTACACGTTTAGACGTTATTGATATTAATATCGGATTTTTATAACTTGATAAAATTTTATTCTATGAAATACATTATCGTTTTAACTTTGTTGTTTACTGCAAAATTAATCTTCTCTCAGGATTATGTCCTTACTACTGATGATAAGAAAAATGAACCTATGCTGATGGGAACAGTTTCTCGTTCTCTTTTAAAAGAAAACAGCTTTGGTGAGTGGTTTAATAAAAATTATGATGCTCATAAATTAGACCTGAAATCTCTCGATAAAGTGAATAAAGATTTCACTAACCTTAAAATACTCATTGTCCTCGGTACTTGGTGCGGAGACAGTAAAGAATTCGTTCCGCCTTTTCTTAAGATTCTCGACCATTTAAACTTTCCTGAGTCAAACCTTAAACTTGTATGTGTCAACAGACAGAAACAGGGTATTGCCGACGAAGTGAAGGATTTAAACGTTCAGCTTGTACCGCTTTTTATCTTTTATCGTGATGATAAAGAAATCGGTAGAATTATCGAAAGCCCTAAAGAATGGCTTGAAAAAGATTTTCTTAGAATCACTTCTGAATAAATCAATTCGTTTTTAAAATATTATATCAGTCTGAAAATAATGAAGAAACACTTTATATTACTTTGTATTCTGCCTGTTCTGTTTATTGGTTTCATGGATAATCCTGATGATAAGTATTCAGGAGTCGACAGAATTAAGTCAGAGAATTTAATTAAAACCGTTGAATACCTTGCATCTCCTGAGCTTAACGGAAGACTTGGCGGCAGTGAAGGTTATTATAAAGCCGCTGAATTTATGGCAAACGAGTTCAAAAGTCTCGGACTCAAACCTGCCGGAACTGACGGCTATTATCAGAACTTCAGCATTGAGTACAACGAAATTCTTTCGCCCTGCAGTTTTGGTTTGGTTAAAGAAGATGGTACAGTTAAGAATTATAAATTAGGTAATGACTTTGTATGCAGAGGATTTACAGGTTCTGGAAAGCTTAATGCCGAAGTTGTTTTTGTTGGGTATGGATTTTCATTCAGCGATAAAGGTTATGATGATTACAAAGATATTGATGTTAACGGTAAGATTGTTATGATGTTTAAACAGACTCCGGGATGGAAACTCAACGATGCCGGCTGGAATCAGTCCTTAAGATACAGAGCTAATATCGCACATAGCAAAGGTGCTCTCGGAATCATTTTTGTCTCCAAACCAAATGACCTTAATCCTCAAAAACCTATTGGAAGTACTATGGATGGTGAAGGCGTTCAGCTTGAAAATTTCCCAATGGTACATGCTGATGTAAATATCGCTGATGAGATTCTGTTTAAATCAGGAAAGGATGTTAAATCACTTCAGACTGAAATTGATAAAACTACGCAACCTCGGAGTTTTAATACTGGAAGCAAGATTATGATGGATATTAATGCAAAGTACAACCCTGACAGGAAAACAATGAATGTCGCAGGTTTACTCGAAG
>CAIUQV010000149.1 GCA_903901375.1 uncultured Ignavibacteriota bacterium | reverse complement strand
TCGAATAAACGTACGGAATCTGCTCCGTACTGTTCAATCATATCGTCCGGGTTGATAACATTTCCTCTTGACTTGCTCATCTTCACTCCGTCTTCTCCGAGTATCATTCCCTGATTAAACAGAGAGCCGAAAGGTTCGCTGGTGGTAACGTATCCTAAATCGTACAATACCTTATGCCAGAACCTTGCATAAAGCAGATGCAGTACTGCGTGTTCCGAACCGCCTATGTATAAATCAACAGGCATCCAGTATCTTTCTTTTTCAATATCGCAGAATATATCTTTGTTCTTCGGGTCTATGTACCTTAAATAATACCAGCAGGAACCTGCCCATTGCGGCATAGTGTTTGTCTCGCGTTTCAGAGGAAGTCCTGTTTCGTTGTCTTTGGTTATAACCCAGTCATCAATCAGTGAAAGCGGAGACTCTCCTGTTTTGCTCGTGGTATAAGACGACACGTTTGGCAGAACTACAGGCAGTTCAGATTCTTCCAGCGGTTTGATACTTCCGTCTTCGTTATAAACCAGCGGGAACGGCTCTCCCCAGAATCTCTGACGCGAGAATAGCCAGTCTCTTAACCTGAAGTTTACGTTTCTTCTGCCTATGCCTTTTTCTTCAAGCCATAAAATCATCTTCTCCTTTGCCTCGGCAGTTTTCAGACCGGTCAGGAAACCTGAATTAATTGCGTAACCTTCATCAGTAAAACATGTTCTTGCTTGTTTCACATCATCCAGATACTGCGAGAATTCCTTAGAAGCACCGTTCATCAGTTTTTCAAGACCTTTGCCCGAAATGATAATGTCTCCGGCCTCGGATGATATTTTCTTGAAAGCTACATCTTTGTATTTTTCAGCAGTTACAACAGGTATTATTTCTATGTCAAACTTTTTCGCAAATTCCATATCTCTCTCGTCGTGTCCGGGAACGCTCATAATTGCTCCGGTACCGTAGCTCATAAGAACATAATCAGAAATGTAAACCGGAATTTCCATATTGTTTGCAGGATTTACTGCATATGCTCCCGTGAATACACCCGTTTTATCCTTTGAAAGTTCAGACCTTTCAAGGTCCGACTTTCTTGCCGCTGCTTCTATGTACTCATCAACAGCTTCTTTATGGTCAGGTGTGGTAATATCTTTTATTAGTTTATGTTCTGGTGAAAACACCATATACGTAGCACCAAAAAGTGTGTCCGGTCTTGTTGTGAAGACTTCAATATCTTTTTCTGTGCTTAAACTCTGACTCTTAATCCTGAATTTAATGATAGCTCCGTCGCTTCTTCCAATCCAGTTCATCTGAAGCTTCTTAATATTATCAGGCCATTGCAGCTTATCAAGGTCGTCCAGTAGTCTCTGTGCATATTTTGTAATTCTCAGTTTCCATTGTTTCATTGCCTTCCTGACGACAGTAAACCCTTTCTCAATCTGTTCCGGTACTTCCTCGTTTGCAAGCACAGTACCCAGCTCAGGACACCAGTTAACGGGTGATTCTGAAATAAAAGCAAGTCTTTGCGAATCAACGTATGCCTGTTTTTTGTCATCTTCAATGTCGAGTGGAATAAACAATTCAGAAATCGGCTTTGCCTTATTCTCATTTACGTCGAAATATGAATTGTAGAGTTTCAGGAACATCCACTGAGTCCATTTGTAATAATCTTCGTCCGTAGTATTTATTTCCCTGTCCCAGTCGTAAGAAAACCCAAGCGACTGTAGCTGTCCGCGGAATCTTTTCACGCATTCCTCAACACCTATTTTAGGATGCACCTGTTTCTTAAGAGCAAACTGTTCAGCCGGTAATCCGAAAGCGTCCCAACCCATCGGGTGAAGAACATTGTATCCCTTCATCCTTTTGTACCTTGCTATGATGTCAGTTGCTGTATAACCTTCAGGGTGTCCAACGTGCAGCCCGTCTCCGCTTGGATAAGGAAGCATATCAAGCACATAGTACTTTGGCTTAGACCTGTCAATCTCATTCATTTCTGGTGTCCTGAAAGTTTTATTCTTAACCCAGAACTCCTGCCATTTTTTCTCAATCGTTAAATGTTCGTATTTCATGTATTATTTAATCTTTAATTATTTTTAATCCATTCTGTCATTCCTG